>WFMU01000285.1 GCA_015488935.1 Flavobacteriaceae bacterium
GTACTGGTACTGGACTTTCGGAAACTATTGTTGCACAAATTTTAAAAACTTTAGAAAAATTTGAAAATTCAGAAAAGTTTACTAAAAAAAATTATACCCTAACAACTCTTGCAAAAGAATTAAATACAAATAGTGCTTATTTGTCTAAGGTTATTAATGCAACAAAAAAAACTAATTTTTCGCATTACTTAAATAATTTAAGAATTGAATATGCTATAAAAAAACTGACTAACGATAGACGTTTCCGTATGTTTACTATAAAGGCTATTGCTCAGGATTCTGGTTTTAATACGGCACAATCTTTCTCTGTTGCTTTTAAAAATAAAACGGGAATTTATCCATCGTATTTTATAAAAAAATTAGCAAATGAAACTGTAGATTAATTTGTTATAAGACAATACTTATATTTGAAAATCTGGGTGACCTGTTTGCCACAATGCAAAAGATAATAAGTTTGCCATTTCTATGTTTTTTTTATCTATCGAAGCGTCAAAACCATGTCCTCCTTTAAAATCAATAGATAAAAATACAGGTTTATTTGAAGCTGTATATTGTTGCATTTTTGCTGCAAATTTTGCTGGTTGCCAAACAACAACTCTAGAGTCATTCATACCTCCTGTTAAATATATTGCTGGATATTTTACTCCTTTTTTTAGATGTTGGTATGCATCCATTTCATATAAGTATTTATATTCTAAAGAATCTTTAACGGAACCAAATTCTTCAGATAAGTTTTTACCATTTGGTGCAAATTCGGATCGCAATGTATTAAAAATACCTACACGTACTAGTGCTACTGCAAATAAATCTGGTCGCTCGGTTATTGCTCTTCCTACAACAATACCACCACCACTTCCGCTAGAAACAACGGTTCTTTTTGGCGATGTATATTTATTTTTAATTAAATATTCTGTACACGATATTAAATCTTTCCACGAATTGGGTTTTGTTTTTTTAAATCCTCCTTGGTACCAATCATTTCCTTTTTCTCCACCACCTCTAACGTGTGCTATTGCATAAATTCCTCCTTCATTAATCCAATTTAATAAATAATTATCTACCGATGGATTTAAAGAAATACCAAACGACCCATACGCATGTATAAATAAACGATTGCATCCATCTAACTTTGTTCCTTTTTTATAGATGATAGATAATGGTACTTTTACACCATCATACGATATTATTTCTTTTTCTTCTATTATGGTATGTTGTAATATTTTATTTTCTGGTTTTGATAGTAATGCTTGTTCAATAAATTCTTTACTTTTATAATTGTAATAGTAATATTTGTTTTCAAAAACCCAACCTTCGGTTTTAACCCATAAATCGGAATAATTACTACTTTTAGAAGATACTGTTATATATCCAGATTCTTTTGGTAATTGAATTTTTGTAATTTGATTTAATTTGTTTAATAAAAATAATTTGGCTTTTACACCATTTTTTGTTTTTACAAAGTAAATACCTTGCTTTGTTAATGTAAAATCTGTTATTACAGATAATGAATCTTCGGCTACTAATATTTCTGGATTTTTAAAATTTGGATTTAACAACGATGTTTTACACAGTTTAAAATTTTTGGCGTTTTTTGCTGTTAAAAAAATAATATCATCACCATCAATATAAAAATCTTTTACCAAATCTTTTATTTTAAATAATGGTTTCCACGTAATTTTTTTTGCATAAATTTCATTTATTTTTGCATAATAAAAATCGCCATAATCAATTACTCCCATAACACTAGAAAACATGTATTTACTGTTTTCGTTTTTAAAGGATACTTCTGGAAAATACTCGCTTTTAAATGCAATTTCTGGATTGTTTTCTTTAGAGAATATAACCTTATCTTTGCTTTGATTTTGCCCGAGTTTATGAAGTAATGTTCTGGTATTTAATAAATAGTTTTTTGCACTTTTATTTATTTCTGGAATAAACTCGTAGGTAAATCCAGAATTGTCTGGTAACCATCTAATACCACCTAATGTAGATGGCCAACAATTTACCAATGTTTCTTTATATCTTTCTTTTTTTAAAACGTCTAAAACTATTATTTTTCCTATTTCTAAATCATTTTTTGTAATACTTATTGCTATTTTATTGCCATTCCAGCTAGGACTGATATAATTTATTGTATAATTATCTATATCTTCTGGTTTTAATAAGAGTTGCGCTTTTCCTTCTAATCCCTTTTTATAATATAATTGAATTTTATTATTGTCGTTTTTTAAATAAAAATATGTATTGTTATTCGTTATTTTAAATAGTGAAATACTATTGGAATCTTTTTTTTCTAATTCTTCTTGTAATTTAATTAGTTTTTTTCGATTTGATATCTTTTGTATTTTACTGTTTGTAAGTAATGTTTGCTTTTTATACCAATTTAATACCGTAGTATCTGATAAATTTTCCATATACCGATACGAATCTGTTACTTGTTGATTAAAATATGTATCTGTGATTTTTTTCTCTGGCAATAAAACTTTTTCTTCTTTTTTACATTGAATTAGAAGAAATACAAACACTATTTTTAGGTAAAAAACTTTCATTTTGTTATTGTATTAATTGTTTTTTACCCAAAAGTGTTATTCCTTTTCTCTTATTATTTATTCTTGCAATTCTATTCTTTTTCATAATGTTATTTTTATGTTCCATTATTTATTAAGCAAATTTCCCACCAAATATCAGTTTTAACTAAAGTTGGTTTTAATTTAAACTCTTCCGCCTGTTGTTGGTTTTGTTTTTCTTTTTATTCTATCATCTCCTCCGCCTGTAATTAATTCTAAATTGTTAATTCTAGATATTTGGTATTTTTTAATAGTTAGTTTGGATTTTCTGTTTTGTGATTTCATAATAAGTAGGGTTTTTTATGTTATATGTATTTAAGGTTGGTTTTAATTTAAACTCTTCCGCCTGTTGTTGGTTTTGTTTTTCTTGTTATTCCATCATTTCCTCCGCCTATAATTAATTCTAAATTGTTAATTCTTGATATTTGGTATTTTTTAATAGTTAGTTTGGATTTTCTGTTTTGTGATTTCATAATTTGTGGTTTTAAATTCATTCGCAAGTAACAAAAATTAAACCTTATTTTATAGTAACTACTGTTGATATTTATAAATATCAACATGTGCAAACCTATATAAATACTGGGC
>WFMU01000286.1 GCA_015488935.1 Flavobacteriaceae bacterium
ACTATTTTTTGTTTGAGTTGGTAATGCGTTTTGCGGTTCTATGTTCTCTTTTTACGTTAAACATAGTTTCTATAACAAAGAAAAAGAGAAATAAACGGATTTATATAGCGTGTTTTACTTTGTAATTGGTTATTAATCACATTTAAAAAATCAAATATAATGAAAGTCTAATTTTTTCCAGTAATCATTTTTCCTAATACGATGTATTCATTTTTAACTGTTTGTGGCATGTTTCTGGCTCCTACAGAAGTACTATTATCAAATCCACTTGGCCAAAAATAACCTAGAATACCTATTACTTTTGGTTCGGCATTAGCCAAATCAAAATAACTTTTGGCAACTTCTTTCATGCCATTTAGAGTAATATTACCAATATCTCCATGTAAGGTACTAATATAATGTGTATCCATAATTAGCACAAGACGCTGTTGTCCGTTTAATTTTGATTTTAAAAGATTAAATTCATTTTTATACGTAGTATCATTTTTTGGGTCTTTAATAGCGTAATGATTAAATCCAATCCAATCTACAGAATCTGGTATTTGAAGATTGCCAATAGCAGGGTATGCTTCGATAATAAGAATTGGTATGGATGAAATAGTAGATTTTACATAATCTGTAGCCATTTTTAGTTTGGTGTACGAAATAGAATTCCAAGTTGGCTCTTCGCCGATATATAATGCTTTTATCAAATTTTTGTTTGTTTGAAGGTGGTTTGTATTCCTAAAAGTATTCCATCTATCTTTGTAGTCTGCTCTTAAATCATATATTGCTCCAGAAGTGCCTCCATTACCAACTTGTACAAAAAACAATTCACTTAAATGTAAAATACTTTTCATTTGTAGGTTGTTAATTGCTTGCATTCTATTAATAATATTATCTGTAGGATTTACTACCAAGATATCTGCTACATTAGAAAAAGGAGATACTTCATCAATATAGTTGGTTTTTATTTCATTATCTGTAGGATCGTCCCATGCAGTATCTACTAATGTAAATCCAAAAAATTGAATGTGATTGGCTAAAGGTATTTCTATAAGATCTGTTTCGCTACAAGAAAAAAGCAACAAAACTAAAAATAAGCTGCTGTTGTAATATGTTCTTTTCATACTAAAAATATTTGGATGGCTAAAGATATAAAAAAAAATAGGTATTTTACTCATTATAAATATTATATTTTAGCCAAATTAATACAAAACAAGCAACTATTAGTAAAGCAGTTACTGCATACCAAAGCACTTTAAAGCCATAATTATCTACAAGATGCATTCCAAAAGTTGGCGCAACAATAAATGCAGTAGAATATGTCATACCATACATTGCCATATATGCACCTTGATTTCCTCTTTTAGCACGTTTCATTGCATAGGTATTTGAAAATGGAAAACTAAAAATTTCTCCAAAAGTGAGCAATAGCATTCCTACAATAATAACCCAAATTTGATGGCTTAAATTTAAAATAAAGTAGCTTAATGCAAACAGTATCATACCAAAAATAACCAATTTAATATGATTGTATTTTTTATCAAAATAATCTACAATTGGCATTTCTACTAGAAATATAATTAAACCATTTAAAGCTAATAAATAACCTATTTTTTGTTCATTTAAATGAATTTCTTTATCGTAAAATAAAGGTAATATTTCAATAAATTGAATAAATGCAACACCAGATAAAAATATGGCAAACCAAAATAGCATAAATTGGAAATCTTTATATGGTGGTGTTTTTTTTCGTATTTCTTTAGCGTTATTTTTTGTTATTTTTGTTTTTTGGTATAAGTATTTATACAATATAATTCCAGCAATAAGTGTAGTAATGGCATCTATCCAAAATAAGCCTTTATAACTTAAATTGGCAATTATAAATCCTGCTAGGGCAGGACCAATAGAAAAACCTAAATTTATGGCTAATCGAATTAGTGTTACCGATCTTGTTTTATTTTTCTCGGTACTATAATCCGAAATAGCAACCCACATGGCTGGTCTAAATACATCTACAACAGTTATTAAAATAAAAATACCAATGCTAAATTGCCAAAATGTTTCTAAGTATTGCAACATAAAGAAAAGGATTCCGCCTAAAAATAAACTACCATACATTACTTTGTAATAGCCAATTTTATCGGTTAATTTTCCGCCAAGCCACGTACCAAAAAGAGAGCCAAATCCATAAAAAGTCATTACAGTAGCTACTTGCATCAAACTAAAATGTAAGGATTTAGTGAGATATAAAGACAAAAAGGGAATAACCATAGCACCAGCTCGGTTTATTAATGTGATTAAAGATAAAATCCAAATATCTCTTGGTAAATTTTTATAAGGGTTTAGTATTTTATGTAACATAATAAGGTTTTAGTAGTATTGTAAAACTAAAAAATCCAGCTAAAAGCTGGATTTAAAGTCTATCGTAATATTTTATATATCTATAATCAAAACAAATAATCGCAGCAATACGTGTGTGTGTATTTACACTTTTGTACGGATTTATATGTTCTGATGTTTTTCATTTCTTTGTTTATTCTATTCCAAATATATAAAAAAAATAGAATTGGCAAGGAATTCAATGCAAAAGATTGTTTATTTTTGTAAGAAACATAAAAAAATGAATAAATTAATTCGTATTATTTTATTATTTATCTCTTTTTCGGGATGTACGCAAGAGAAAAATAAATCTGCTGTAGAATTAGCTAAAGAGTACCAATATAAATTAAATGTAGAATATGCTGATAGCGATTCTTCTCCATTAACCAAAAAAG
>WFMU01000287.1 GCA_015488935.1 Flavobacteriaceae bacterium
TTTTGAAATCTGGACAAACAATATTTTTAATTCGCAATAAATTATTTTTTGATTCTAAAGCATTAAAAAATTCCTCTTCTCCAAGACCTTTAATTTTAACTTTTTTTACATATTTTAATTCTAAAGAATCGAGTGTTGTTACGTTAAATAGCAAAGATTGCTTAACTCCAGTATCTAATAAAAAGGTTAATTTTTCGCCATTTAATGTAACCGGAATTAATATCAGATTATTAACTAGCTGAAATTTAATTTTCTCTTTTTTTAAGTTATGCGCTAAATCAAACGTATTTTGTGCATTAATAGACACTATTAAAAATAGTAAAGGTAATAATATACATATTATTTTTTTTGTCACCTATCTTTTAGGGATTTAAAGCTGCATTTTCTTCTTCTGTTAAAATTCTAGACTGAATAATAAATCGCAAACCCAAAGGTATTTCTAAAGAAAAACTAGAACCTCTTCCTTCTGTAATATCTACGGTTAAATGTGTATGTTTCCAATATTCAAACTGATCTTGATTCATATAATAATTTACACCAACCAATTGCCCAAGTAAAACATCGCTATCATCGAGGTACATATCTCCTTCTTCAAAAATCATTGGTGCAGAACCATCACAACATCCGCCACTTTGATGAAAAATCAAATCTCCATGCGCTTCTTTTAGTTTTTCAACTATTTCTTTTGCACGTTCTGTTATTGCTATACGTTCGTATTTCATGTTATTAATTTAAAAAAGGACTAGTTGTAATAAACCAGTCCTTTTGTTTTTTATTTTAAAAGAATCCTAATTTATTTTTATCGTAAGAAATCAACATATTTTTAGTTTGGCGATAGTGATTCATCATCATTAAATGTGTTTCTCTACCAAATCCAGATTTTTTATAGCCTCCAAATGGTGCGTGTGCTGGATATGCATGATAGCAATTTACCCAAACCCTACCTGCTTTTATAGCTCGTGGAATTTGATATAATTGATGTGCGTCTCTAGTCCAAACACCAGCTCCTAATCCGTAAAGTGTATCATTAGCAATAGCAATAGCATCTGCTTCATCTTTAAATTTAGTTACTGCTAGTACTGGTCCAAAAATTTCTTCTTGAAAAACACGCATCTTATTATGTCCTTCTAATATGGTTGGTTGTATGTAAAATCCATTTGCAAGATTGCCTTCTAATTTACAAGCCGCTCCACCAGTAAGTACTTTTGCACCTTCTTCTTTTCCAATATTTATATACGATAGTATTTTTTCGTATTGGTCGTTAGATGCTTGTGCTCCAACCATGGTATTTACATCGTAAGGATTATCTTGTATGATTGCTTTAGTTCTGGCAATTACACGTTCCATAAATGCATCGTAAATATCTTCTTGTACTAATAATCTGGATGGGCAAGTACATACTTCTCCTTGATTAAATGCAAAAAGTACTGCTCCTTCTACGGCTTTATCTAAATAAGCATCATCTGCATCCATTACAGAATTAAAGAAAATATTTGGTGATTTTCCTCCTAATTCCATTGTAACTGGATTTAAGTTTTTGGATGCGTATTGCATAATTAACTGTCCTGTGGTAGTTTCTCCTGTAAATGCTACTTTGTCAACACCAGAATGAGAGGCTAGTGGTTTACCTGCTTCTGGACCAAATCCATGAATAATATTTAGAACACCTGGAGGAAAAACATCAGCAATTTTTTCCATTAATAAGGTTGCTGTTGATGGTGTTTGCTCTGCTGGTTTAAGTATTACACAATTTCCTGCAGCCAATGCTGGTGGTAATTTCCACGATAGCATTAATAATGGAAAATTCCATGGTATTATTTGCGCTACAACACCTAATGGTTCTTTAATATTCATAGATAGTGTATTAACATCTAATTCGGTTGCTGTTCCTTCTTCTGCTCTAATCACTGCAGCAAAATAACGCCAATGATCTACAGATAAAGGGATATCGGCATTTATTGTTTCTCTAATAGGCTTTCCATTATCGCAAGTTTCTACCAAGGCAAATTCTTCTAAATTTGCTTCAATAATATCTGCCACTTTATTAAGCATGGCTGCTCGTTCTGCAGCAGAGGTATTTCCCCAAGCTTCTTTTGCTGCATTTGCTGCTGCTACTGCATTTTCTACATCTTCTTTTTTAGAACGTGCATATTTTGCTATTAATGTATTGTCTATTGGCGAATTATTTTCGAAATACTCTCCTCCTACTGGATCTACAAATTTTCCATTAATAAAATTTCCGTAAGTTTCTTTAAATTTTGGTTTGGTATAGCTCATAAAAATAAGTTAATTTGTTAGTGCTTACTCTATTTTAGATTTTCTGCTTCCTCTATCATAATTACATTTTTCTTTTTACCTAGCTATTCAGTCTATAAATATAGTTATATTCTAATGTATTTATTAAAATTTTAACACTTTTTAACTCAAAATATATTTAAAAAAAATAATGTTATTTATACGAATATTTTGCATTTTTGTAACTCAATTAATTCTGTTATATTATGCCTAAAATTTCTAGTAAAGGTTTACAAATGCCACAATCACCAATTCGTAAATTAGTACCGTTTGCCGAAGATGCAAAAAAAAGAGGTGTACAGGTTTTTCATTTAAATATTGGTCAGCCAGATATTAAAACACCAGACATTGCCCTTAATGCTGTAAAAAATGTAAATTTAGAAGTATTGGCATACGCACGTTCTGAAGGTTCTGAAACCTATAGAAAAAAATTGGTATCGTACTACAAAAAGAATCAAATTAATATAACTGCTAACGATATTGTAGTTACAACAGGTGGCTCTGAAGCTTTACTTTTTACTATTGGTAGTATTACAGATTATGGTGATGAAATTATTATTCCCGAACCATTTTACGCAAATTATAATGGATTTTCAACAGCAAATGGCGTAACGGTAAAACCAATAATATCTTCTATTGATACTGGTTTTGCTTTACCTAATATTACTGCTTTTGAAAAAGCCATAACGCCAAAAACTAAAGCAATTATTATTTGTAATCCTGGTAATCCTACTGGTTATTTATACACTAAGGAAGAAATTCAAAAGTTAAAAGAAATTGTTTTAAAACACGATATTTTTTTAATTGCAGATGAAGTGTATCGCGAGTTTGTTTACGATGGTTTAGAGCATTATTCTGTTATGCAAGAAAAGGCTTTATCGCAACATGCCATCTTAATCGATTCTGTTTCTAAACGATACAGTATGTGTGGTGCAAGAATTGGTTGTGTAGTATCTAAAAACAAAAATCTTATTGCTACGGTTCTCAAATATGCACAGGCACGATTAAGCCCTCCAACTTATGCGCTTATTGCTAGTGAAGCTGCATTAGATACTCCACAAAGCTATTTTACCGATGTTATTGAAGAATATGAAGAGCGAAGAAATACACTTATTCGTGAATTATTAAAAATTGATGGTGTAAAAGTACCCAAACCAAAAGGTGCTTTTTATTGTATTGCAGAATTACCAATTAAAGATTCGGACCATTTTGCACAATGGATTTTAGAAGAGTTTAATGATAATAACCAAACTGTTATGGTTGCTCCCGCCAGTGGTTTTTATTCTACAAAAGGTTCTGGAAAAAATCAAGTTAGAATTGCTTATGTACTTAAAAAAGAAGATTTAATACGTGCCGTAGCAATTCTTAAATCTGCTTTAGAAGTTTATACTTCTCAAATTTAATACGTCAAAATTTCACTCTCAAAACTTTGATTGTTGAAATACTAAGTAGTAAAAAAATGAATTTTAAAAACAAAATAGTTTGGGTAACAGGTGCATCTTCTGGAATTGGGAAAGCCTTATCTATGGCACTAGTTAAACAAGGAGCAAAAGTTATTATTTCTGCAAGAAATATCGAAAAATTAGAAGCTATTAAAAGAGTATCTACAAATCCTAATAAAATAAAAATTTTAAAATTAGATTTAGATGATTACCTAAATTTAGATAAAATTGTAGGAAAAGCAATTCCGCTTTTTGGCGAAATAGACATTCTAATTAACAATGGTGGAATTAGTCAACGATCACTAGCAATAGACACTGGAATTGAGGTAGATACACGAATTTTTAAAACTAATTATTTTGGAACGGTGGCACTAACTAAAGCTATATTGCCTTATTTTTCAGCTCGTAAAAAAGGTCATTTTGTTGTTGTAACAAGTGTTGTTGGTAAAATAGGAACTCCGCTACGTTCTTCGTATGCAGCATCTAAACATGCACTACATGGTTTTTTTGACAGTTTGCGTGCAGAAGTATATAAAAATAATATTCAAGTAACCTTGGTATGTCCTGGATTTGTAAATACAAACATATCTATAAATGCACTTATCGGCGATGGTTCTAAACAGAATACACTAGATAAAGCTACTGCAAATGGACTTTCGCCAGATTATTTTGCCAAACGTATGCTAAGAGCTATTGCAAAGAAAAAACAAGAGGTTGTTATTGGAGGAAAATTAGAAGTATTGGCAGTGTATATAAAACGTTTTTTTCCTAGAATTATCGCAAAAATGATTCGTAAAATAGAGGTAACTTAAGTTTTATGTACGCATTTTAAACATGTATGGTTTGCTTTTAAAGTTTTAACCTTTGATGTAATACCAACTACAAACCAAAACAGGCTGTATAAATTAGTTACTTGTAACTTTACTTTTTTTGTTTGCATTCGTGATGTGCTAGTTCTATTTCTCTTTTTGCTTTACAATTGGTTTAAATCAATCTATCAATAATTACGGAAGTATCTATTAACATTAAACTTAAAATACCTATTACCAATAAAAATTTTAGGATATTATGCAACAGAATATAGTTGCTTTTTGTCTTTGCTTTCCACAATAACACAAAAAATAAAAATAAAATAACAATCGAAAAATAAAAGTAATATTTCATGTTTCCGATTTCGTCATATCGCAATATAAAATAGATTGGACTTATGGTAAAAAGGATAAAAAAGGAAATGAGAATTTTAGTAAAACGCTCGTCATATTTTATTGGAATAGTCATGTAATTATGTACCATATCGCCTTTTATATTTTCCAAATCTTTTATTAATTCTCGTATCAGTAATATAAAAAAAAGGAATGTTGCATGTATAAAAATAACTTCCGAAAAGTTTTTATAATATACAAAAATGGCAAAAAATGGCAGTAATGCTAAAACTGCTGCAGAAAATAATCCAGTTAATGGTTGTTTTTTTAATTTGTGTGAATAAAACCAAATAAGAAAAATATAGACGGCAAAAAATAAAGCTGCTCGCCATGACACTAAAAATCCGAATATAAATCCTAAAAAATTCAATAGAAAATAGATTTGTAGTTTTGTTTTCTGATTAATAAAACTATCTAATTCTGATTTTTGTGGTTTGTTAATAAGGTCTTTTTCTCTATCGTAAAAATTATTAATAATGTAACCTGCAGCAATTGTACAAGCTGTTGCCAATACAATAAAGTAC
>WFMU01000288.1 GCA_015488935.1 Flavobacteriaceae bacterium
CTCTTATTAACAATAGCATGATAAATGCAAAAACCTTGTAATCCAATAATAAAATAATAATACATACCTACAAAAGTAATTGTTTTTTTACATTCAGAATTTCAAAAAGTATATATTTGTACCTAATTTATATAACAATACGCATGGCACAAGTAGGAATTATTATGGGAAGCAATTCTGATTTACCAGTAATGCAAGGCGCAATTGACATCTTAAAAAATTTTGATATTGAAGTAGAAATCGATATTGTTTCTGCACATCGTACACCAGAAAAATTATTTGATTATGCTAAAAATGCACATACTCGTGGTATAAAAGTAATTATTGCAGGTGCTGGTGGTGCTGCTCATTTACCAGGTATGGTAGCAAGTATGAGTCCGTTACCTATAATTGGTGTTCCTGTAAAATCTAGAAATTCTATAGATGGTTGGGATTCTATTTTATCTATTTTACAAATGCCAAGTGGTGTTCCTGTCGCAACTGTAGCTTTAAATGGAGCAACCAACGCAGGTATTTTAGCAGCACAAATTATTGGTGCTTCTGATACCTCCATCCTAAATAAAATATTACTTTATAAAGAAAATTTAAAACTTAAAGTAAATAAAGCTTCCGAAGAAATAAAGAAGTAATTAACCCTAAAATATTGTTTTAAATTGGTGTTTATTTTTTGCAAACACGTATTCCTCCATATTTTGTATCTTGTGTACCAAACACAACTCCATCAATAATATAAAAACAATGAAATATATTAAATTATTCCTCTTTGTACTACTATTCACAAATTGTAGTGCACAAAAAAGCGGTCTTTTACTTAACAAAAGGTTAATAACAGACATTTCTGACACGCCAATATATCCAAGATTAACAAAACAAGAAAAGGAACAAACTACTTGGAAAGATGCCTATAAATATATGGACAGTATAGAAATGTATCACATAACGTATCTTAATGAAGGTTTAAAAATTAATGGCTATCTAGTTAAACCAAAAAGAAAAGGGACATATCCATGTGTTATCTATAATCGTGGTGGCAATAGAGAATTTGGTTCTTTAAAAATAGCACATGCAGCCATTATATTAGGACAAATCGCAAAGGAGGGTTACGTTGTAATTGCAAGTCAATATAGAGGTAATGGAGGTAGTGAAGGAAAAGAAGAATTTGGAGGTAGCGAAGTAAGTGATATTACCATCTTAACGGAAGTTTTAAAAGAAGTAGAAGGTGCTAATACATCTAAGATTGGCATGTATGGTTGGAGTCGTGGTGGTATGATGACCTATATTGCCCTGACTAAAACTGATAAAATTAAGGCTGCAGTTGTTGGTGGTGCTATCTCAGATAATTACAAAATTATTAGAGATAGACCTGATATGGAAACTGCTGTAATTGCAGAGTTAATTCCTAATTATTATAAAAATAAGAAACTAGAGTTAGACAAACGTTCTGCTATAAAATGGGCAAATAAATTCTCTAAAAAAGTACCAATTCTCATATTACATGGCAATGCAGATTGGCGTGTAAAACCAGAACAAAGTTTACGTATGGCATTAGAATTTGAAAAGTATAGAATTCCATATCGATTAATTATATTTGAAGGTGCAGACCATGGTATTTCAGAACATGAAAAAGAAGTGGATGCCCAAGTTATAAATTGGTTTAATAGATACTTAAAAAATGAAGAGGCAATTCCTAATATGGAATATCATGGTAGATAAAATTTATAACTTCTTTTTTCTTAATTTTATCCTAAAAAACAAACAAATCATAACCAATTGTTAATCATTATTTTGTATATTGCATTCACAAAATCCCTATGACAAATGGACTATGAAACCTATAATTTTTTAGGTGATGAAATCGATTCTCCTATTATTATTGAAAAATTAGAACAAAAAACAGATTACGATTTTTCAAAACCACATAGACATAATTACAACGAATTATTCTTCTTTATTAAAGGAAATGGCGAACACATGATTGATTTTAAAAAGCACAATATTAAAGATTTTAGTATTCATATTGTTTCTCCAAATAAAATCCATAAAGTAATTAGAGGAAATGAATCCTACGGATTTGTAATATTGTTTAGAAATGAATTCGTTAAAAAATACAATAGTGAGTTAGACTTGTTTTTTTTAATGGAATGTGAAAAAATAAACCTAAATAAAAAAAAGTTTAAAGAACAATTAAGTTATCTCAAAAAAATAATTGCTGAAATAAAAAATAACAATCCTTTAAAATACGAAGTTATAAATGCTCATTTAAGTC
>WFMU01000289.1 GCA_015488935.1 Flavobacteriaceae bacterium
AAAGCAAAACACGCTATATAAATCCGTTCTATTTCCCTTTTTCTTTGTTATAAATTATTCCCATAAACATAGCTATGCAAAGAATTTATGCCTCAAAAAAGAAAAATATATTCTAATTTATTTATAACGTATTTTGCTTCTCAATTGGTATTAAAAAATTGTTATACAAATTATCCACAACAAAAAGTCGATTTATATTTATTTTGGACAATGTATAGATAAAAAAATTAGGATAATCCAACAAACTTTATTAAACGTAAGCAAAACTCAGGTTTATAATTATTTAGAGGTGTTTTTATAAAAATTTCATAAACTCATTTCTAGGAATTTCTCTTGCTCCTAAAGAAGCCAAATGGTTGTTATAAACTTGGCAATCGATAATTTTATAATGTTCTTTTTCTAATTTTTTTGCAAGTGCAATAAAAGCAACTTTAGAAGCATTACTTACCAAACTAAACATACTTTCACCACAAAAAACTGGAATATTTTGCGTTTGTAAATCCATGCCATATAAACCACCAACTAATTTATCGTCTAACCAGACTTCTACAGATTTTGCAACACCTAATTCGTTTAATTTTATGTATGCTTGTTCCATTTCGTCTGTAATCCATGTACCACCTTGTCCTTCTCTGTAAACGGTTTTGCAATGTCTAATAACCGATTTAAAATCTTGATTAAAAGTGACTTTAAATGTATTTTTTCTAAGAATTTGTCGCATACTTTTAGAAATTTTTATTTCTTTTGGAAACAAAACCATTCTATCTAAAGGAGCGTACCAAATAATAGGATCACCTTCGTTAAACCAAGGAAAAATACCATTTTTGTAAGCCAAAATTAAACGTGCAGTAGATAAGTCGCCACCAATGGCTAAAAGACCATCTTCGGATGCTTCAGAAACATCTGGAAAAACAAGTTTAGAGCTTAAAATTTGCATATACAAACAAATTAAAATGAACTTTTTAGCTTAATATAACATCATGCCATTTGTTTACATCTAAATCATATTCTTCATTAATCGAAATAAATTCTTCAGTATTAGCGCTTTGTCTAATAAAAATTCGCTTACAAGAATCACTAGGAAACGTACCTTCAATTTCTAAAGTTAATTTTCCTTCTTCGTTAGTACTACCAGAAGCTGTAAATTTATAATCGGTAATTATGGTAACATGTCTTCGTAAAGGATTGCCATCTTTATCAATTAAACGAATATTAAAATAGTCGTTCATTTTTGTAGGAATAGAAATATATTTTTCTTTATCATCTAAAGTAAATGAATTATTTCTATAAAATGCAGTATGAATATTATCACTTAATTGTACTTTTAAAGGATCGTAATTTTCGCGTTCGGCATCTTGGTATTTTTTTATTGCTGCAGCAATATCTTTACTACAAGCAACGGTATAATTACTAAATTTTTCCCAAAGATTTGTAACATCAATTCCAAGCCTAATTTTTTTAATTAAATACCAAACAAATGCACCACTAATAATCTCTATAATGTATAAAATTACAGGCATAAAATCCATAATTCCAAAACCTGTTTCTCGCATACCTGCAGCTAATTCGCCTTGTACACGTTTGTACGATAAAAATCCGATAGCAGCAATAATTAGTAAGCCTAATAAAGCACCAAAAACAAAATAATTATTGGTTATTTTTTTAATTGAGGCATCAATTTCATCGTTGGTTTTTGAGTTGTTATTTTTATCTCTTTTCAGTTCGTATTTTTTCCAAGCACGTTTTTGCTCGAATAATTTATAAACGATAAATTCCGATACAAAAAGACCAGCAACAAAAAAAACAATGGCAATTGCCCAAGGCCATTTCTCATTAAATTCTCTATAAATTTCTCTACTTACCATATATTCTCCAATAGAAACAATAAAAAAGATAACCGTAAGGGCAGTTACGGGTGCAGTGGACATAATACTTTTCCAATTATTAAGACGTTCACTTGCCGATTTATACATTTCTAAAGCATTATTGGCTTTATGTGCTAATTTACTTGCATTACTTGCTAAAGTATCCGCAGCTTTAAATTCTTTATTTGCTCTTATTAATTGATCGTTCATTATTCGCAGTTTAGGGTTTTGTAATACGATGTAAATCCATCTACAGATTCAAAAGATTCGATATTGGTAACGTTACTAAATACATTTTGGTCTTCCCAACCAATTAAGTATAAATCTAAATTTTCGCTAGGCTGAAATTTTAATTCTTCTTTTAATTTTGTAGCATCGTGTTTTCCATCACTAATAATTAAAACTTGTACTTTATCGTACGATTTAAAAGTTGGTTCTTTAATTTTAGTTTCAATATGTTGCAATGCATCCTTAATATTAGTTAAATCTCTTCCTTTATATGGTTTGTAATTTAAGACATGTTTGGTTACTTTGCTACCAATAAATTTAGAGGCATTTTTTTTATTTTTTGTAGCAATAACCTTGTTTTCTTTTGCAATTTTTTGATTCTCTTTTCTAAGTTTTCCTTTTTTGCTCATTAAAGCATCTTTAGGAATTTCTATATATGGCTTTTGAGCAGCTACTTGTAATGTAAAAAATTCTCTTTCGGCTGGAGCAGGATTTCCAATCACTCTAATGGCAACTTGCCCATTTGCTTTTTCTTGAAATTCTGTAATTATTTTTTTATAATCTTGTGCCGTTAATTTTCGATGACTCGAAGTAGATCCAGATCTATCTTCGGCAATAATTAATAAAGTTTTACAATCTGCAATTTTTTCGGTTGTTGAAGGCACATCTTTTTCCGATTTCTTTTTAGCCTCATCGCAAGAAACTAAAGTTGTAATTGCTAAAAAAAGGAAAATAACTAATTTGTTTTTCATAAGGATTTACTTTGGTTGATTTAGAGCGGATAAAAGTACATTTTTTTCGTTAAAAAACCCTCAATATCAGTGTAAAAACTACGTTAGCACTAAAAGCAGCTACTATTTTTCTTCTAATAAAAGCAAAAACAGCAATGTAGAAACAATAATTTTTTCTTTATTTATCTAAAGAAACTTCCGTAAATTAGCGGTCTAAAATTAAATTATAATGGCATACCAAACGGACATTGAAATTGCGCAAAGCACCAAATTACAACATATTAGAGAAATTGCAGAAAAAATTAATATTGCAGAAGAGGATTTAGAATATTACGGAAAGTACAAAGCAAAATTACCTCTAAACCTAATTGACGAAAACAAAATAAAACAAAACAACCTTATTTTGGTAACTGCATTAACACCAACGCCTGCAGGCGAAGGTAAAACAACGGTTTCTATTGGATTAACCGAAGGTCTAAACAAAATAGGAAAACAAGCAACGGTAGTATTGCGCGAACCTTCTTTAGGCCCTGTGTTTGGAATAAAAGGCGGTGCTGCTGGTGGGGGACACTCGCAAGTAGTACCAATGGAAGACATCAATTTGCATTTTACTGGTGATTTTAATGCCGTTGAAAAAGCAAATAACTTACTTTCTGCCTTAATCGATAATAATTTACAAAGCAAAACCAAAAATTTAGGTTTAGATGGAAGAACTATTGCTTGGAAACGCGTTATAGATATGAATGACAGAGCATTACGCGATATTACGATTGGTCTTGGAGGTACGGCAAACGGAATTCCTCGTCAAGATGGTTTTAATATTACACCTGCTTCTGAAGTAATGGCAATACTTTGTATGGCAACCGATTTTAAAGATTTAAAACAACGTTTAGGAGATATTTTTGTTGGATTTACTTTTGATAAAAAACCAATTTTTGCTCGTGATTTAAAAGCAGAAAATGCCATGGCAATTTTATTAAAAGATGCAATAAAACCAAATTTAGTACAAACTTTAGAGAAAAATCCGGCAATTATTCACGGTGGCCCTTTTGCTAATATTGCACAAGGAACCAACACGATTATTGCAACAAAAATGGGATTATCAGTTTCTAATTATGTAGTTACCGAAGCTGGTTTTGGTGCAGATTTAGGAGCAGAAAAATTCTTAGATATTAAATGTGCAAGTGCAGGATTAAATCCAAAATGTGTGGTTTTGGTGGCAACGATTAGAGCCTTACGTCACCATGGAGGTTCTCCAAAAGAAGCCTATAATACCCCAAGTTTAGAACGTGTTAAAAATGGATTTACCAATTTAGAAAAACATATCGAAAACATTCGTAAATTTAATATAGAACCTGTAGTTGCCATTAATGCATTTACAAATGATTCGGGAGAAGAAATTGCATTTATCAAAGAAAAATGTGCTAGTTTAGGTGTACAAGCAGTAGTATCTGAAGGATGGGCAAAAGGCGGAAATGGTACCCAAGATTTAGCAAAAGCTGTGGTTAATGTGGTAGAAAATAAAGCAACAACATTTAAGCCAATTTACGATTGGAAAGCACCAGTTAAAGAAAAAATAGAAACTATTGCTCGTGAAATTTATGGTGCAGATGGTGTAGATTTTGACCGTAAAGCAATACTTAACATGAAACGTATAGACCGTTTAGGGTTTAACGATTTTGCGATTTGTATGGCAAAAACACAAAAATCTTTTTCGGATAATGATAAACTTATTGGAAGACCAACTGGATTTAGAGTTACCGTACGAGAAATTGAAATTGCAGCAGGAGCACGATTTTTAATTCCGATTTTAGGAAAAATGATGCGTATGCCTGGTTTACCCGCAACACCTGCAAGCGAAGGAATGACGATTGATAATAATGGTGTGATTTCTGGTTTGTCTTAGAACTAAAATTGTTAAAATATTTATAAAACACCTTGTAAGTCATTATTCTAAATCAAACTTTGCCTTGTTTTTTATGGATATTAAAGATTTGTTAGGATTGCTTACGTATTGAACTTTTGTCAGGGTTTCATTTCAAATGAAGCCCTGACTTATTTAGAGTCTAGCAGGTTTTTAAACTTAAAAAACCAATAAAAAGAAGTAACAATGTAGTTTACAACAAATAAAAATGATAAAAACTAAATTCAGACTAAAATTTATTTCGTAGTTTTGATAAAAACATACTAAATTATGAATTTAGAAGCACGAAAACTTATAGTTATAGAAAAATTCATTCACGTTCAAAATGATGCTATTATTGCACAAGTAGAAAAAATACTTGCCGAAGTAAAAATAAATGCAGAAAATCAATTGCCTAAACGTTTTACAAAGGAAGAATTAAACGACCGTATTAAAAAATCTATGGACGATTCAAATAATGGAAATTTAATTAGTAATAAAGATTTAAAATCTGAAATTGTAAATTAAAAAACAAACGCCAATTATCCTAAACCTAATTTACAAAGTAAATCCAAACAAGAAACTACCAAACGAGTTGTTGTTATGGAAGGAGCGTACATAATCTAGTCGTAAAAAGCGGTACCGACCAAAACCGAGATTTTTTAAACCAATATTAAATTCTGAATACGGTTTATTTTCTTTAGTAATAATGGTATTTGCACCAACTACCAACTTTAATTGAAATTGATTTATCCAAGGCACTTTTCGCAATAAGTAACCGTTAAATTGGTGTTCTAAATGTAATTCTACAAAGGCATCTTTGGTACTAAAATCGTAATATGGTACTAAACTAAATGAGTTTATATAATCTTGGATTAAACTTACATGTGTTTTATTAGAGTCGAAATGTTTGTAATCTACAAAAGATAAATCTTTGCTATTAAAAAAATTTCCTGTTTTAAAATTGTAATTAAAAGTTCCTTTGTTGCCAATTAAAAAACTTTGTGAAACGCCTACTTCGACAAAATCAAAATTATGTTCTTTAATGTTAGAACCGAATCCTTTAATGTAAGTAAAATCAAATTTTGGATATCTGTTAAAGATACTCAGGTTTATTTTTCGGTTTGGTAAAGAAATGTAATCTTGTCCAAAAATAATCGAAGATATAATTTTAAATTTATACAGATGGTGGTTATCAATTACAGCATGTGTATAATCGTTTGGTGCAAGTGGATTGTTTGAAGTATAGGTTCTATTTTCTCTATCAATAATCACATTTTTACTAGTGTTAAAAACCGCTTTTCGGTCTTCATATGCTATATTTGCATGCATACGAACACCATTGTAAACTTCTAAACCATAGTCTATTTCGCCAAATGTTTTGTCGTAGAATTTTCCATAATTGGTTTCAAAAAATAAAGAACTTACAGTATTAAATAATGGTGTTACAGTTTTGGGCATAAATTGTGCTAATTTTTTTCCACCACTAAGGGTTAATTTTGGTTTTAGTTTGTCGTTAAATTTGTAATAAATTTTTGCATTTGGTCTAAATTTTTTATCTGAAAAGCCATAATTAAAATCGGCATTAAACCGAAAAGTTCGTCGTTTAATTTTATTTTTTTTATAATAAGATAATGTCATGCTACTATGCCATCCTTGTACAGTATTAAACATTAGTAGTAGGGGAGAGCCAATAGTATATCCTGTTTTTTTGTAAGTATTTACATGGCTGTAACCTGTAACTAAACTAGCGAGTTTAAATTTATTTGCTTTAAAATCTAAAGAATCAAGAAACGATTTTGTTTTGCGAATTTCTTTAATACTATCTTTTAATTTATAATCCGAAACTTCTTCATTTGTAAGTGGAATTGGTCTTTTTTTATTCCAAAAAGTATTGTCTTTTTTATTAGAATTTTTTTCGTAAGAAACAATTTCTCTTGTGAAGGTTTTTGGTGTAATTAGTGGATTAAAGTTATAATTGCTATATACGGCAGTATATCTACCATCTATTTTTATACCAAGCATTCCAAATTTAAAATCGATACTTTGCGAGAAAACCGTCCATAATTTATTTTTTGGTGTATAGGAATAATTTTGTTTTAATACTAATTTATCTACTGCTCGTAATTGTAATTGTTTTCCAGAAATGGATAAATCTACAGCATAAATTTGCCAATCTTTTGCTACAATATATATGGTTCCTGCAAAAGAATTATCGGTTGTTCGTTTAGGAATTACTTTTATTTTATAAATAAGATGCTCACCTTCGTAAAAGCTAGATACTAATTTATATTTGTAATACGTAAAGGCATAACGTGCTATTGGCGAGATGATATTTTCACCTAAATCTACTACATTTTTATAGAAATTAAAATCTACTTGTGATGCTTGATTAAAACTATAACCATTGTCATTTCCACTTATTTTAGAAGCTATAATTTGTTCTTTAAAATTCTTGGCGTTTTTGGTTATTTTAGAGATTGTTTCCGAAAGATATACTACACCACTTCGTGTAGAATCGAGTCCTCCACCCAAATCGCCTAAATCAAAACCAACAATTTTTTTTGGTGCATTTTTAATACGATATACTCCTTTGGCATAAAAATCTGCTGTAAAAACGGCAGTTTTGTGTCTTATTTCCTTTCGATTTAGAATTACATTTCTAATTATTTTATCTGCTTGATTGTCTTTTGAGTTTAAAATAATTTCTTTTAAAGCTTCTGTATCTTCAGACATTACAACATTTAGTGTGTATGGAAATTTTGTAATACGAATTATTTTTTTAACAGTTTTGTAACCTAAAAATTTAAATATTACATAATATTTGCCTGTTTCATTAATTTTTAAACTGTAATTTCCATTATCGTTTGTGGTAGTACCACGATTAGCATCTTTTATAAAAACATTTACAAGTGCTAGTTTTTTATTATTTTCATCGCTTACTGTTCCTGTAATTTGCGCATGTAGCATACTGCTAAGAAAAATAAAAAGGAATAAAACAAAAAATGACTTCATAAAATAACTTTGTACAAACCTAAATCTATTTTTTTGGTATTGCTATTAATTGTTTGTTAAATGCTACTTTTTGCATTATCGGAATCTTTTTTTATTAAAGCTTTACAAATTAAAAATTGTGCTACAATATATGTTGTCATAATTAAAATACCAAAAATTTCTTTAGCACTGTAAAACTTATTAAATGCTAACATACTATCTGACACAATAAAAAATATTGCTCCTAAAAACAAATATAAATTTGCTTTACTCTTTTTACTACTATAATTTAGTGTTGTCATCATTCCAAAAATAGAAATAATCATGCCATATATGATAACTGGAAGCATTAATTTTCCTAAATGTTCTTTTAAAATGCTTATTAATATGGTAAAAAATATGACAAACGGAACTGCAGCCATAACGGTTTTTTGTAGTGATTTATTGTGAATTAAATCCGTAGTTATTTTTATATAAAAAAGATGTGCTACTAAAAAAGCACCCAATCCTAGCATAAAGTACAATTCGCCATTACCTAGCAGGAAAACATCGCCAAGAAAAGAAAAAATTAAACCGAGCAAATATATTTTGTTACTTTTTTTAACAGAAAAATAATAGTAAACAATTAAGCTAGGAATAATAAGTGGCTTACTAAAATTGCGAATGGATATATGCTGCGAAAAAACACCAATAATATCTATTGTAGATACTATAAGAAATATAACA
>WFMU01000290.1 GCA_015488935.1 Flavobacteriaceae bacterium
CAATATGTGTAAATGTTGGAAACTACCTTAAAGAAAAAGATATAACCAATAAAAAAGATTTTGAAAATTGGGCGATAGCCAAGGTAAAGTTACAACCAAAAAAAGAAAATCAGCAAAAGAAATGGAAAGAGGGATTAGAATGTACAACTAGCAAAACCGCAAAACTTTATTTGTCGGTAGATGGACATACGGATAACTCGATACCGAATTTTAAGCCTACATATATGTTGTATCAAGGTACTACAAACAAGGATAGCAAAATAAAAAATCACTTTTTAAATACAGAGGATACATACTTTACATTAAGACAAAACAAAGTGATTGATATTTACCATGATGGAAAAATTAGCAAGGTAGATTTAAAAGATGCAAAAAAAGTTAGTTATATTTACCACGACAAAAACGATAAAAAGCATGATTTAGGGAGTTTTAGCCTTATTGAAGTAGATGAATTAAAAAATGGTAAAAAGTTAGATACTGTACCAAAAGGCTATGTCAAAGAGGAAACCATAAGTAATAAACGTAAAAAATATACATATTCTGATAAGATTATTGTTAAAGGTACAAAAGGGGACGAAAAAGGTAAAATTAGAAAATATGTAAAAACAGGTAAAAAAGCCCTCTTAGCAAAAATAATTAATAATCTAAATCATAAACAAAACGATATAACTATCAAGTTCAATTTAAAAGTTGGAGGAACTAGACCATACGTAAACCCAAATGCCTTAGCTTGTATGCTTGGCACAATTGCAGAGGTTGGCTATGAAGATATAACCTTGATTGGTTTTACTGGTAAGGATAATCACGGTTTTCCAAGTACAACACATGTAAATGGAAAAAATGGAGATTTTAGATATTTACGAACTGATAAAACAGGAGATGCATTAGATATTAGTAAAGATCCAACTGACTTAGACGTAAATCGCCAAGAAAAAATGATAGATGCTTTTAATAATTTTGGTTGGGAAAAATTTTATAGTGTATATTATACTATTGATAATAAAAGTAAGATATTAAAGTTATCTGATAAATCATCTGGTCACCACAACCATTTGCATACAAGATTATTAACACCTAATTATAAAAAATAATTATGAGAAATAATAGATTAACATTATTAATGATTATATTCATTTTAGTTCTTTCTTGTAAAGAGCGGCATGTAAGCAATAAAACTGTAAAGAAAATTAAAAGCACAGTTATTCCAAAAAAGGTTTTTAATAATACTCCTAATTTAAAAGAACAAAATGAGCTTGTAAAAAAAGCTTTAAAAGATATAGATAGACTGACTGATACCAAAAGTATGGAGGATTTTTATGGTGAATATAAAAAAAAGGACACCTCTTGTTGGATTGAAGGTGCTGAAGATGAAAAAACAAAGAAAAAACTCATTCAATATAGTAGAAGTTATCACGATAAAAATAATGAAAGAAATAACAATTTTCTTTCATTATTTTTATCAGATAAAAAAAATATTTCACTTGTAACTTCACATATATATAGACGTTCAAACAGAAAGCAGGTAGATGCAATAAAAGATACGTTCTTTTTCAAAAACAACAAAATCTACTTTTGGAAGAACAAACAAGCTACTAAAGAAGAATTGCTAAAAAAAGAAAAAGAAATACTAGCCATAAAAAAAGAGATTGATAGCGTTATGGAATGGTAAAAGTAAAATGAATAATAATCTAAACGTAATTACAGAAGTTGGCTACAAAGATATTGTGATGGTTGGTTTTACTAGCAAAGACAATCATGGTTTTCCAAGTACAACACATATAAATGGAAAACATGGAGATTTTAGATATTTAAGAACCGACAAAACAGGAGGTAAATTAGATATAAGCAAAAATCCAACGGATTTAGATGTAACAAGAAAAGAAAAAAGGATTGATGCATTTAAAAAATTTGGATGGAGAAAATTTTATAGTGTTTATTATAAAATAAATAAGAAAAGTAAATTATTAAAATTAAGTAATGATATGCCTCCACATCACCATCATTTACATACAAGACTATTTAAACCAAACTTTAAAAAATAAACAATGAAATTCAATAAATTATTTTTCTTAATAGTAATAGTCTTTGTTTCGTGTAAAAAAACTATTAATATAAAAACAG
>WFMU01000291.1 GCA_015488935.1 Flavobacteriaceae bacterium
CTTTAACTAAAAAATATGCTTATCCAATGGGAATTGCTGTTGGCGATTATGACAACAATAAAACAGTTGATTTTTTCTTTTCAAATACTGGTTCTACCATACCTAAAATAATGGCAAAGGGCGATTTAACTAAAGAACAAGAACTATTTACAGACTGGATTTTGTTTAATAATGATGGTAAAGGAAATTTTTTGAATACTGCAAAAAAGACCAATATTGCAGATTTTGAATTTTCTTGGGGCGCCATATTTGAAGATTTTAATTTAGATGGTAAACAAGATTTGGTAGTTGCAGAAAACTATATTGCCTTTCCACCACACTCATTATTTAAATTGCCTTGTCGATTTTTATTACAGCAAGAAGATGGCACATTTTCCGCCGTTGAAAAACAAGCAAATGTGGTAAATAAAAATTATGCAATAACGCCTTTGAGTAGCGATTTTAATAATGACGGCTATCCAGATTTAGTCTATGTAAATTTAGACGGAGACGTAAAAGCATACATCAGTAAAAAAGGAACTAGTAATTATGTAAAAGTACAAGTTGCAGATAAAAGTAAATATATTGGCGCAAAAATAACACTTGTTACAGAAAATAATATACAAACAAATTACAATATTATAGGAGAAGGTTTATGCAGCGATCAATCTAACACCATAATTTTTGGCTTCGGAAAGTCTAAAATAATTAAAGCCTTGACAATTACAGATATTTATGGTAATTTAGAGCGAGTTAACGATGTTAAAATAAATACAACAATAAAAATTAATTAATGTGAAAATAGACAATGCAATAATTTACATATTACTAATTATAGGTATCCTAGTTTCTGGAAATTTATTGATTAATGAGATGATAAATGAAGGAGTATGTCCAAAAATAGGAACCATACCTGCTTGTTATTTTGTGTTTGCAAGTTTTGCAATACCATTTGTTTTACATTTATTTAAAATGTGGAATATCGTTTTCTTTTTGTTTATTGGCGCAGCGTTTTCATTAGCCATTATTGCTTCTTTAGGACAAATAATGGGGAGGATAGAATGTCCAAAAACAGATTTAGGGATTCCAAAATGTTATATTTCATTTGTCTTATTATTAGTAATTCTTTTTTTTAAAGATAGAATGATAAAACGGATGAAAATTTAATTTACTCTTGTTCGATAAAAATTATACTTAGGCGATAAATCCCAATGAAATAAAAAGGATAATACGGTATTTATTAAATCACGCTTTACTTTTAAGTAAATAAATTATATATCAAATTCACGTTAATAAATGGTAGTCGCAATTTTTTAAAGTAAAGTTATTTTGGAAAAGCAATTTTACCAAGTTTTGGTAGAGTTGTTTTACCAGATTTATGTAGCGATGTTTTACCAAAACATCGCTACAAAGTCTTATATCTTGGTTCTAGCATCTTGTTTCTTGCTTCTAGCGTCTTTTAAAGGACAACAATGAATTTAAGATTATAGACCTGAAACTGGAGGTATTGAACCATTTTTAAATGCTAAATATAAAAAAGCAACATAAATTGCAAAGAGAAGCAAACCTTTTAGTCTAGAAATTTCAAAACGTTTAGGTATTAATACTAATGGAATTAAAATTGCAGCTACACCTAACATCCAAAAAATATCGTTAGAAAGTAATGCTTTATCTGTAACTTTAATTGGTGTTATAATGGCAGTTAGACCAAGAACAGAGCCAATATTAAAAATATTAGAACCAATTAAATTTCCTAAAGAAATAGCTTTTTCTCCTTTTAAAGCAGCAATAATTGATGCTGCTAATTCTGGCACACTTGTACCAATAGCAATTACTGTTGCACCAATAACACGTTCGCTAATACCAAACTGAATTGCTACGTCTGTTGCTCCACGAACTAAAAAATAAGAACCATAATACAATGCAGCACCACCAATAACTAGCCAAATAAATATTTTAGCATAAGAAGTTTCCATCAAATCATCATCTACGTCTTCAATAACAGCATCTTTATTTTTTTTTGCTTGAGCAATCATCACATATATAAAAGCAATGAGTAAGACAAATAAAATAATTCCTTCTACTCTAGTTAAAATTAAATCGTTTTGTAAGAAAAAATAAAGTATTGCAGAAAAAAACATCATTACTGGCCAATTCATTTTATAGAAATTTTTATCTACTATTAAGGGCGATATTATTGCTGTAAGTCCTAATACCAAAGCGATATTGGCAATATTTGAACCTACTACATTGGCAATTGCCATATCTGTTTTACCATTTAATGCCGCTTGTAAACTAACCAATAATTCTGGCGCTGAAGTTGCAAAAGATACAACTGTCATCCCTATTATTAATTTAGATAGATTAAGTTTAAAAGAAAGACCAACAGAAGATCTTACCAAAAACTCTCCTCCTACTACTAATAATATAAATCCTATAACAATGTAAAATATGCTCATAATTTTTTTTTAAAACGCAAATATACTATTCTATTTATAAAAATCGAAAAACGATATAAATAGTTAAAAAACTACAAAAACAGTTGTACAACTATAAAAATAGTTATATATTTGTATCGCAAACGAAAAAGTCCTTTGAATGCAGTTTGTAATAAATTACTTTCTTAGGACTTTTGAATTTAGAAATAAATCATCATAAAAATGGAAAAACTTACCAATAAAGAAGAAGAAATAATGCAAATATTATGGCAATTAAAAAAGGCTTTTGTAAAAGAGGTAGTAGCAAAATTACCTGAACCTAAGCCTCACTACAATACCATTTCAACCGTAATACGCAAAATGGAAGAAAAGGGTTTTGTAAAACATATTGCTTATGGAAATACACATCAATACTACCCTGCAATAAGTATGGAAGTATATCGGAAAACATACATGCAAAAAACAATAAATAGTTATTTCCAAAATTCGTATAAAAATGTAGTTTCTTTCTTTGCTAAAGAAGAAAAAATAAGTGTAGAAGAATTAAAAGAAATCATTAAGTTGATAGAAACCAACAATACAACAAAAGCTAAAAAATAGAACTAATGGAATATTTATTAAAATCAACTTTACTATGTGGAATAATTTATTCGTTTTATAAAATATTTTTACAAAAAGAGACCTTTTTTCAATCCATACGATGGTATTTTATTATTGGTATAATTATTTCTATAATATTGCCTTTGTTAATTATACCTATTTATGTAAAAGTAGAACCTATGGTACATCCATTTGTAACTACCTTTACTAGTAATATGGATTCAGTTTCTGCATTTGATTCGGAGATTATTCCTATAAAAATGGTACGTCCTTTTGATTGGATATATTTATTTAAAACTTTGTATATCTTTGGAATGGTATTTTTTTTAATAAAATTTGTACTCGAATTATTTTCTTTAATTCAAATAATAAAAAGCAACAAAAAAAGAGAAAGTGGTAAACTTATTTTGGTAGAAACCAATTTGAAAATATCACCATTTTCATTTTTTAATCACATTGTTTATAATAAAAACCAATTTAATACGAGAGAATTAGAAGATATTATTGCACATGAAAAAGTACATGCAAATCAAAAACATTCTTTAGATAATATTTTTATACAACTTTTTGTAATAATACAATGGTTTAATCCATTTGCATGGTTACTTAAAAAAGAAATACTGCAAAACTTAGAATATATTGC
>WFMU01000292.1 GCA_015488935.1 Flavobacteriaceae bacterium
GAAAATAACTATTTTTTTAACATCTACAGATTTTGATATTGAAATAATAAAAACCAAAAATAGCATCACATACACAAATAATACTTTTGAGCATAGAATATTAATAGATTATTTAGCAATAGACCAAATAAAAAAAGCTTTTCCTTTTGGTGTAGGTATAGGTGATTATAGAGATGTATTATTAAGACAATATAAAAAAGTACACTTTAAACAAGGAATGAAGTTGAAATTTAATACACATAATCAGTATTTAGAAGAATTTTTAAAAACAGGTGTTTTTGGAGGTATTACATTTTTATTACTAATATTTCTTTTACTAAAAGAAAGTAGTAAAGATTTTTATTTTGCATTACCAATTACCTTATTTTTTGCTTTAGGATGTTTAGTAGAATCATATTTGTATAGACAAAATGGAGTCGCTATTTTTGCATTTATGATACCGTTTTTTCTAAACCATAAAACTAAATTATGATTTTAAAAGCTACAAGATTTATTAAAGAAAAATTTTGGTTTTTATTCGTTTTTGTACTTTCAAAAATAGCCGTATATATTGTCCCTTTGTGGTTGGCAGATATACTAACAGAACAAGATTATGGTGTTATTGAATATGCTTTGGCTGGTTTAGGAATGTTAGTGTCTGCTGGTTTTAGTTTAGGAATACCAAACGCATATCCTTATTTTATTTTAAAGAAAAAAAATATGGATATTGCTCCAGCATTTAGCATACACCCATTATGGTTAATTTTTATTTTTGTAGTAAACCAAATATTATATCATGGATTTTCTTTGTATAATTTAAAAGTGTATTTGGCATTAAATTTTGCGTTTTTAATAGCAAATCAGCAATTTTATTCCATGAAATTAAAATCTAAAGAATCCATTTTAAAAGCAGTATTGATTGATTCAGGTGTGTATTTTACCTTATTATTATTCATTGTCGGAGTATTATTAAAATTAATACCTACAAGCTTAGATGCAATAAGTCTTATTGTATTTGTATATACATTTGTATATATATATTATGGATTATCAAATTTTTATAAAGCAAGTAAGCATGAAATTTTAAAAAAATATAAAAGCATTCTTAAATTTAGTTACCACCTATTATTATCATCCATATTAATTTTTGCTATAACTGTAGCAGGTCGAATAGTTGTAGGTTATTATTTTGATGATACTACCGTAGGTGTGTATAGCTTTTATTATAGATTAGCAGCTGTAGTCGTTGTAATACATCAAGTAGTTGGTATTATATTTTTTAAAAAAATATACACTTTTAACCCAAAAATATTAGACAAGTATTTTTCTTTGTTTTTTATCGGAATATATGTGATATCTATAAGTATTTATTTTATTATTCCTTTTGTATTACCACATTTTTCTAATTATTATAGAGAAACATATCAAGAAAATAAAACCTTATTTTTTATTTTATCTGCACAAATGCTACTGTGGATTGCATCTGCATTAAATTCGAGTATTGTAGATAGAGAAGGTTTAGCAAAAAAGATAAATCCAATATTTTTACTACTTATTGGCTTGGCATTACTATTAATTTATTTTTTAAAAGAAAATTTAACTTTACCATTACTTGCATATATCCACTATACTGTTTTTTATTTTGTAGTAATGCTTCAGTATTATATATTATTTAAGAAACAAATTATTTTTAAGAAATCCATTTTTGTTCTAACAACTTTATTTATTTTATCTACAGTAATAGCCTATTTAACGTGAGTTCTGTATATAGAACCTTTAGATTTGTTTTTATACTTTAATTTATTTAAAAGAATATGATAATATTAATGAACAAAAAAAGAACTATTACAATAGCAATATTTAATTGTTTATTATTCACGAAATTAAAATAAATGGAATTTTTATTTACTAAATTTGTATTTTTGGGTGTTTTTGGTATAATTACATACCATAAATATTTTTTAATAGATTGGACTAAAATATGAATAAAATTTCAAGTTCCCCTTTTTTTATCAGTATTTTTGGCGGTATATTGGTATGGTTAATAGTTTTTTTAATTACACCAGCTTATGTAGTAAATAAAATGGATACAGAAACCTTAGCGTTTCTATTTTTCGGATATTTATTTCTAATAGTAGGCTACTTAAGTGTACCAATAGTAAACAAAAGTAAAGCCAAAAAAATAAATACAAAACTCATCAGTTACATTATTCTATTTGTGTTATTGTGTTACGTCGTTCGCTTTATAGACCTTTTTTATTACAGAGGATTGCGATTTTCAAATGCTATTTATCAAAATAGAATGCTTGCACAAAATGGTTCTCATAATGTGATTTTATTAGTAGCAAGTGTTTTTAAAACCTTATTTTTTATACCATTATTATTGCTATTATTAAAAAACAAACGTAATAAGTGGTTGGTAATAATAGCAGTATTGTTATTTTTTTTACCATTAGTAGAAGCCGTTTTAAGAGGTTCTAGAAGTCCATTTTTGCGGTCGTTTGTATATTTAATAATTGTATTGTTAGTAACGAAGAGTATTCAGTTTTCAAAGAAAAACATACTGTTGTTTTTAACAGCAATTGGCGTGTTATTTTTTATATCTACACAAATATTAATGAAACGTGAAGGACCAAAAAATGAAAATCCTTATGTTTATTTAGTACAAAAAGCAATTTATAACGACTTTCTAAGTCCAAAAAAAGAAATTATTAAATTTATGCATTCCGATGCATCTAATACAAAAAAGAAGTTGGTATTATCTGCATTGCAAATAGGACAATATTATACACACGGTGTTTTTGAATTTGACCATGTAGTTAAATACTACAAGCAAAATAAGTACCAAAGACAATTCGGAAAATTCACCTTTTTTGTACTACCAAAGTTTACAAATAAATATCAAATATCCAATGTAGATTTAGAAAAAGTAACAAAATCATCGCCAAGAGGATATACATTTATTAGTTTTTTCGGAGGAATGTATATCGATTTCGGATGGTTTGCACTCCTATTTATGTTTCTATTAGGAGTTATTCAAAAAGTAATATATAATAAAATAAGACAACAAAAATACTATTTTGCACCACTTTTTGTATTTTTACTATTTACAAATTTTTTTATGCTCACTTTCAATTTTTTTAGAGGAACAGGTACATATACTCTAATAAGTTGTATTATCTTTGCACTGCTGTCAAGTAGTTATTTCAAATATTTAAAAAGTAATTTATGAAAAAGGCATTAGTACACGATTGGTATTATGTAAATGGAGGCGCAGAGAAAGTAATACATTCTTTTGTAAATATTTGGAACGACTTAACACATTATGCACTAGTAGATTTTTTAAATGAAAGTGATAGAGATTTTATTTTAAATGGCGCAAAAGTAAAAACAAGCTTTATACAAAAATTACCAACAGCAAAATCCAATCATCGAAAATTTTTACAACTATTTCCGTATGCAATAGAACAATTCGATTTGCGAGATTTTGATGTAATAATATCCTCATCTGCATCTATTGCAAAAGGAGTTTTAACCAATGCAAACCAACTACATATTTGCTATTGCCATTCGCCAATGCGCTATGCTTGGGATTTGTACCATCCGTATTTAGAAGCAGCAAATCTAAAAACAGGTTTAAAAGCACGTTATGCAAAAAAAGTATTGCATAAAATGAGAATTTGGGATGTAATATCATCCAATAGAGTAGATTATTTTGTAGCAAACTCAAACTATATCGCAAGGCGAATAAAAAAATTATATCGAAGAGATGCTACCGTTATTTATCCGCCAGTAGATGTAAAAAGTTTTACCTTACAAGAAAAAAAACAAGACTATTACCTAACCGCTTCTAGAATGGTATCTTACAAAAAGTTAGATTTAATAGTAAGCGCATTTGCAAAAATGCCAAACAAAAAATTAATAGTTGTTGGCGATGGACCAGATTACAATAAAATTAAAAATTTAGCAACAGATAATGTAGAAATGAAAGGTTTTGTATTAAAAGCAGACTTAGTAAAGTATATGCAAAACACAAAAGCCTTTGTATTTGCCGCCGAAGAAGACTTTGGAATTATTTCTGTAGAAGCACAAGCATGTGGTACACCTGTAATTGCTTTCGGTAAAGGAGGAAGTTTAGAAACAATCATAGAAAATAAAACAGGCGTATTTTTTAAAGAACAAACCGAAGAATCTATAATAAAAGCCGTAACAAAATTCGAAAAAATTGTATTTGATGCTAAAGAGATAAGAAAAAACGCAGAAAAATTTAGTAAAGAACGTTTTGAAATCGAGTTTGAAGAATTTGTCCAAAATAAAGTAAATAAGTTTAAAAGTTGAATAGAAGATTCTCTATATTAATAATCCCAATATCTATAATAATGCATTTGCTTATTATAAATGTTGGATTTTACTATTTCAATAAAGGAGATTCTGTGCGATTTTCGCAATATATTTATATTAACGGTTTCTGGTTATTGATAGCCTACTTCACAAAAATTTACAATTTTAATAGATACACCAAAGTACCAAAAATTATTTCGCAATTATTTTTTCAATTTTCGGTATTTTCACTCTCTTATTTTGCATACTATGCCTTTTTCGACCAAGATTTAAAAGCAAGACAACAAATTGTTTTTCTGCTGTACATATATGTCGCAATCACAATTTTTAGAATGCTATATTTTTACGGATTGCGAAGATATCGATTAGAAGGATATAATTTTAGAAATGTAATTGTAGTAGGTTCTAATAAAGATGTAAGACCATTGGTAGAATTTTTTAAAAAAAGACAAGATTTTGGCTTCCATTACAAAGGTTATTTTGATGATAAAGTTACCACAAAACCAAATTTTTTAGGAAAAATAGACGATTGTTTTAAGTACGTAAAAGAAAATAGTGTCGATGAAATATACTGCTCTGTATCCTCCCTTTCCAAAAAAGAGATAATTGAATTTATGGATTTTGCAGATAACAATGTAAAAGTATTAAAACTAATACCAGATTCATCAGAATTATTTACAAAAATGAAACTCGATTATTACGGCTATGTACCCGTTTTATCTGTTAGAAAATTAGCATTCGACAACCCTTTAATTAAAATGGGAAAACGAATATTTGATATCATTTTCTCTTTATTTGTTATTGTATTTTTACTATCGTGGTTAATTCCTATTTTATACTTTTTAATAAAAAGAGAGTCTAAAGGACCCGTTTTTTTTAAGCAAATAAGAGAAGGCGTTAAAGGAAAACCATTTGTATGCTATAAATTTAGATCGATGGGTGTAAACAAAATGGCACATGAAATACAAGCAACTAAAGGAGATCTTAGAGTTACAAAAATAGGCGCATTTTTAAGAAAATCTAGTGTAGATGAATTACCGCAATTCATTAATGTACTAAAAGGAGATATGAGTGTAGTAGGTCCAAGACCACACATGCTTAGTCAGTCCGAAATATTTAAAAAAATTGTAAAAAAATACATGGTACGACATTTTGTAAAACCAGGAATTACAGGATTAGCACAAGTAAAAGGATATCGAGGAGAAATAGAAAGAGATAGCGATATAAAAAATAGAGTGAAATACGATATTTTTTATATCGAAAATTGGTCCTTTTTCTTAGACTTAAAAATAATACTAAAAACAGTTACAAACGCATTTAAAGGTGAAGAAAAAGCATATTAAAATACTACTATTAGGTGCAGGAGGAAGAGAACACGCCATTGCGCATAAATTAGCACAAAGTAAGCAATTACAACAACTATTTATTGCACCAGGAAACGCAGGAACCGCACAACTAGGAATAAACTTACCCATAAAAGTAACCGATTTTAAAACCATAAAACAAACCGTATTAGAAAATAAAATAGATATGGTAATTGTAGGTCCAGAAGACCCATTAGTAAACGGAATACATGATTTTTTCTTAACCGACACACAACTAAAACACATTGCTGTAATTGGACCACAAAAACACGCAGCAACCCTAGAAGGCTCCAAAGAATTTGCAAAAAAGTTTATGTACAAACACAACATCCCAACAGCAAAATATAAAAGTTTTACCAAAGATAATGTTAGCCAAGGTCATGCATTCTTGGAAACCCTAAATGCACCTTATGTACTTAAAGCAGATGGACTAGCAGCAGGAAAAGGTGTACTCATCTTAAACGATTTACAAGAAGCAAAAAACCAATTAAATGAAATGCTCACCAATAATAAGTTTGGAGCAGCAAGTAATAAAGTAGTAATTGAAGAATTTTTAGACGGAATAGAACTCAGCTGCTTTGTATTAACCGATGGTAAAAATTACAAAATACTACCTTATGCAAAAGATTATAAACGAATTGGCGAAGGTGATAAAGGATTAAATACAGGCGGAATGGGAGCCGTATCTCCAGTGCCATTTGCAGATGCAATATTCCTAAAAAAAGTAGAAGAACGTATTGTAAAACCAACGATAAAAGGATTTCAAAAAGACAATATACCATACAAAGGATTTGTGTTTATTGGACTTATAAAAGTAAATAACGAACCCTTGGTAATAGAGTATAATGTACGAATGGGAGACCCAGAAACCGAAGTAGTTATGCCAAGAATAAAATCCGATTTAATAACTCTTTTTAAAGCTGTGGCTGAAGAAAAATTAGACCAATTTAACCTAGAAATTGATAAAAGAACAGCAACTACAGTAATGTTGGTATCTGGAGGATATCCAGAAGCATACGAAAAAGGAAAAGAAATAACAGGAATAAACGAAGTAACAGAATCTATCATGTTTCATGCAGGAACAAAAATGGTACAAGACAGAATAGTAACAAATGGCGGACGAGTACTAGCAATAACATCCTACGGAAAAAACTTTACAGAAGCATTAGCAAAATCATATCAAAATATAACCAAAATTAAATTCGATAAAATGAATTACCGAACAGATATTGGATTTGATTTAAAAGTGTAATTTTGGAATAAATTCAAGTCAAATACCTGTATCAATGACCCAGAAAAATAAAATTTTAGTAGCAGCACTAAATTGGGGAATTGGACATGCAACACGATGTATTCCGATAATAAAAGCATTACTAAAAGAAGGATTTCAACCAATAATTGCCAGCGATGGCGATGCACTTATACTATTACAACAAGAATTTCCGAAAATAAAAACCTACCAACTACCGGCATATAATATCCAATATGCAAAAAATGGAAACTATTTAAAGTTAAAATTAGCACTGCAAACGCCAAAAATAATTGCAGCAATTCAAAAAGAGCAAAAACAAATTCAAGAAATTGTAAAAAAAGAAAACCTAAAAGGAATTATTTCCGACAATCGTTTTGGTGTGTATAGTACCAAAATACCATCAATTTATATCACACACCAAGTGCAAGTTGTATCTGGAATTACCACAGAAATTACCACAAAAATACATCAGAAAATAATGAAAAATTTTACTGAAATTTGGATTCCAGATTACAAAGAAAAACCAAAATTAGCAGGAAAATTATCAGAAAATAATCCACTAAAATTAACATCGAGGTACATCGGTGTTTTGAGTAGATTTAAAGCCAAAAAAGAAAAAGAAAAAAAGAAATATGCTATTTTAGTTTTACTCTCAGGAACAGAACCACAACGAAGTATTTTAGAAAAAAAACTAATTAATGAATTTGCAAACCAAACACAAAAAGTGCTCTTTGTACGAGGAATTGTAACAGAAAAACAAACCCTAAGCAATACCAAACACATTACTTTTGTGAATTTTTTAGCACAAAAAAAATTAGAAAAAGCAATAAACCAAAGCGATTTAGTAATTTCTCGCTCAGGATATTCTACCATAATGGATTTGGCAATCTTACAGAAAAAAGCATTTTTTATACCAACACAAGGACAAACGGAACAAGAATATTTAGCAATACACCTACAAAAATTAAAAATAGCACCATTTGCAAGTCAAGCTAAATTTAAATTAGAAGATTTACAAAAAATAGCAGCTTATTCAGGTTTTAAAAAGGAGATAGTACAAGAAAATAAATTTCCTTTTGCTATTTTTAATCAAGACTAATAACTTTAATGGTGTTTTTAACCAATTCCGCCGTTTTACGAGCAGAATTAATATCTGAATCCACAATGGTTACATGACCCATTTTTCGAAAAGGTTTGGTGATTTTTTTGCCATAAATATGCGGTGTAACACCCTTTAATTGTAAAATTTCGGACATGTTTTTATAATGTACATTACCCTTATAATTTGCAGCACCAACCAAATTAACCATTACAGCAGCAAGTTTACTATCCGTATTACCAAGTGGCAAATTTAAAATAGCTCTAAGATGTTGTTCAAACTGATTTGTAAAAGAAGCCTCAATACTATAATGACCGCTATTATGTGGTCTAGGCGCAACTTCATTTACTAATAAATTATCATTTTCTGTTAAAAATAACTCCACAGCAAGTAACCCAACATGCGAAAAAGCATGGGCAACCTGTATGGCAATTTCTTGTGATTTTTTGCTAATTTCATCCGAAATTCGTGCAGGACAAAGTACATATTCTACCTGATTAGCATCCGAATTAAATTCCATTTCAACCACAGGATAGGTTTTAATCTCACCATTATTATTACGAGCAACAATAACTGCCAACTCTTTTTTAAAAGGAATTAAATCTTCGGTAATACAAGCAACATCTGGAAGCGTATCTAAATCCGAATACGTATTCATTTTTTTAACACCAGTACCATCATAACCAAACTGTTCTGTTTTCCATATAAAAGGAAAAACCAAATCTGTGTTTTTTAAAGCATCTAAATTTTTAAACCGTTTGTAATTGGCAGTAGCAATATTATTTTTTTTGTAAAAATCTTTTTGTAAACCTTTATTCTGGATAATCTGCAATACTTTAGGCTGTGGATAAATAGATAAACCTTCTTTTTCAAGCTGTAATAAAGCATCAATATTTACATGTTCAATTTCGATGGTTAATACATCTACAGATTTCCCAAAATTATAAACAGTATCATAATCTTTAATATTACCAAGTACAAAATTATTTGCAATAGAAGCACAAGGAGCATCCAAAGAATTCTCTAAAACAGAAACAAAAATATCTAATTTTTGTGTTTCGGCAAGTAGCATTCTACCAAGTTGACCACCACCAAGTATGCCTAATTTAAAATCAGAAGAAAAGTAATTTTTCAATATGCTAGTTTAAAGATTAAAAAACAAAAATAAGACGTTTAAATGGAAGAACAAAGGTTTTTATAAAGTCATAATATTACCTACAATCTCATCTAGTCAAGGTTTCATTCCAAATAAAATCCAGACTAAAAATTTAGCATTGTATCTTAT
>WFMU01000293.1 GCA_015488935.1 Flavobacteriaceae bacterium
ATTTATAATATTTTCAAGCAATTACAAAAAATAATAAGTAGCATTTAATTAATAAAGTTAAAACGAATAAAATAAAGCGTAAGAATACATGAAAATAGCATATAATTGGTTAAAACAATTTTTAGAAATCGATATTGAAATTGAACAAATAAGCGAATTGTTGACAGATTTAGGGTTAGAAGTAGAAGGTGTCGAAAAAATAGAATCTGTAAAAGGTGGTTTAGAAGGAATTGTTATTGGTAAAGTTTTGACTTGTAAAAAACATCCTAATGCAGATAAATTAAAAGTTACTACAGTAGATATTGGTGCTGGAACTCCAGTACAAATTGTTTGTGGTGCTCCAAATGTAGCCAAAGGTCAAAAAGTGCCTGTTGCAACCATTGGTTCATTATTATATGATAAAGATGGAAAATCATTTAAAATCAAAAAAAGTAAACTTCGAGGAGAAGATAGTTATGGTATGATTTGTGCCGAAGATGAACTCGGTTTAGGAAACAGCCACGATGGTATTATGATTTTAGATAAAGAAATTAAAGTTGGTACTTTAGCTTCGCAAGTTTTTGAAATCGATACAGATTATGTTTTTGAAATTGGACTTACTCCAAATAGAGCAGATGCTATGAGTCATTTTGGTGTTGCAAGAGATTTAAGAGCAGGATTAATACAACAAGGTATAAATACAACTTTAAAAACACCACTAGTAAGCAATTTCTTAGTAGATGAACGTACTTTTAAAATTGATATTGAAGTAGAAAATAGTAATTTAGTACCAAGATATGTTGGTGTATCTATTACCAATGTTAAAGTTGGAGAATCGCCTAAATGGCTAAAAAATAGATTAAAATCCATTGGACTAACACCAATTAATAATGTAGTAGATATTACAAATTATGTAATGCACGATATTGGACAACCTTTACACGCTTTTGATGCTGGTAAAATAGGAGGAAATAAAATTATAGTAAAAAATCTTAGTACAGGTACTAAATTTACAACCCTCGATGGTGTAGAACGAAATTTACATGAAGATGATATTATGATTTGTGATGCCAATGACAAACCATTGTGTATTGCAGGTGTTTTTGGTGGAATTGATTCTGGTGTATCCGAATCAACAAAAGAAATATTTATTGAAAGTGCCTACTTTAATCCAGTATCTATTCGAAAAACTGCAAAAAGACACCAGTTAAATACAGATGCATCATTCCGTTTCGAAAGAGGTATCGATCCAAATATTACAGAATATGCTCTAAAGAGAGCTGCATTGTTAATTAAAGAAGTAACAGGCGGAAAAATTACTTCTGATATTGTAGAGATTTATCCTAAAAAAATAAATAATTTTGAAGTATTAGTTTCCTATGAAAAAATCTATAAATTAATAGGTGATAAAATACCAACCGATACCATCAAAAATATTTTAGCATCTTTAGATATTAAAATTAACAACCAAACAGCTTCAGGTTTAGGTTTAACTATACCATCTTATCGGGTTGATGTTCAGCGTGAAGCAGATGTTGTAGAGGAAATTTTAAGAGTTTATGGATACAATAATGTAAAGATTTCTGACAAAGTAAATACATCCATTCCGCATTTTGATAAATTTGATGCAAACACCATAGAAAATAAAATTGCCAATCAACTTACCGCACTAGGGTTTTACGAAACCATGGCAAATTCTTTAACAAAACCAGAATATATAGACTTATCTGGTAATTTAAATGAAACCCATAATGTAACCATACTCAATCCGTTGAGTAATGATTTGTCAGTAATGCGTCAATCCATGTTGTTTAGTGGTCTGGAAGCTATAATTTATAATAGCAATCGTAAAAATACGAATATTAAGTTTTTTGAATTCGGAAATACCTATCATAAGTTTAATGAAACTTACGAAGAAACGAAACATTTAACCTTATTTGTTTACGGAAACAGAACCAAAGAAAATTGGAATGTAACTAAAAAAGCAACAGATTTCTTTTACTTAAAAGGAATTGTAAATGCCGTATTAGAACGCTTAGGTATCGAAAATTTAAAAACAACACCAACAAAAAACGATGTGTTTTCAGAAGGAATCACCCTACAAAAAGGAAAAATAAAACTAGTTTCGTTTGGCGTAGTAAACAAAACCATTTTAAAGAAATTTGGAATAAAAGATACAGTGTTATTTGCCGATTTTGATTGGAAAAATGTACTTCAAGTAATTAAAAAAGAGAATTTTGCAGTAACAAGTTTGCCAAAATATCCAACCGTAAAAAGAGATTTAGCCTTACTGATTGATGAAAAAGTAAGCTTTAAAGAAATTTATAATATCGCAAAGCAAACAGAACAAAAATTATTGCAGAATATAGAACTATTTGATGTTTACGAAGGAGATAAATTACCAAAAGGTAAAAAATCATACGCTGTAAGTTTTATATTACAAGATAAACAAAAAACTCTAGAAGACAAACAGATAGATAAGGTTATGGATAAATTACAAACCTCATTTAAAAAACAATTAGATGCTGAGTTAAGATAATGGTATGCGTAGTACATATTTAAAGCAAATATTTGACTTTAGAATATGCACTACGTATTGCACACAATACCAACACCATGTATAAACTGCTGATTAGACCAATTTTATTTCTTTTTGATCCAGAAAAAGTACACCATTTTACATTTTCAGTATTAAAAATAACCTTTAAAATACCATTTGTAAAGCACCTAATACGAAGTGTTTATACCATTCCAAAAGCAAAACCAAAAGAAGTGTTTGGTTTGTCTTTTAAAAATACCGTTGGATTGGCAGCAGGATTTGATAAAAATGCCTTGCTAATCGAAGAACTTGCCATATTTGGCTTTGGTTTTATAGAAATAGGTACCGTAACACCAAAACCCCAAAAAGGAAATCCAAAAAAACGTTTGTTTCGTTTAAAAAAAGACAAAGCAATAATTAATAGAATGGGATTTAATAACGATGGAGTAGAAATTGTAGTAAAACGTCTTAAAAATCTGAAAACAAACATTTTAATTGGTGGAAATATAGGAAAAAACAAAACAACATCAAATGAAAAAGCCGTAGATGATTATGTAATTTGCTTTCAAAAATTATTTGATTATGTAGATTATTTTGTGGTTAATGTAAGTTCACCAAACACACCAAATTTAAGAGCATTACAAGACAAAGAACCATTGTCACACATACTAAATAGCTTACAAAAAATTAATAAAGAGAAAAAAAAACCAAAGCCAATTTTGTTAAAAATAGCACCAGATTTAACAGAAACACAACTAGTAGATATTATTGAAATTGTAAAAGAAACAAATATTGCAGGAGTCATTGCAACAAATACAACGATAAGTAGAGCAAATTTGCAATCTAAAAATAAAAAAGAAACTGGCGGATTAAGCGGAAAACCAGTAACAGAAAGAGCAACAGAAGTAATACAATTTTTAGCAGAAAAGTCCAACAATACATTTCCGATTATTGGTGTAGGCGGAATTTTTACTGCTGCCGATGCAAAAGATAAATTAAGCAAAGGTGCAGCCTTAGTACAAGTATTTACAGGTTTTATCTACGAAGGGCCAAGTAGTATTAAACGAATTTTAAAAGGATTATACTAAAATCCATAAATAGAAAAAAAATGAAAAAACTCTTAGGTAAATTTATATTCTTCATTTTTGGATGGAAAACCAATTATAAGAAAGAATTCTTAGTGGATAAATGTGTAATGATTGCAGCACCACATACTTCTAATTGGGACTTGGTATTTGCCATGGCTTTTTATTGGAAATACGATATTGCTGCAAAATTTTTTATTAAAGATGATTGGACGAAAGGAATGCACGGTTGGTTTATTAAAAAAATGGGAGGCATTGGCGTAACACGTGGTAAAAATAATAATCTAGTAGAGTATGCCGTAAAATTATATAACGAAAAAGAAAAATTTCTTCTTTTAGTACCAGCAGAAGCAACCAGAAAAAGAGTGCCAAAATGGAAAAGAGGATTTTATGTTATAGCAAAAAAAGCAAATGTGCCAGTTTCCTTGGGATATTTAGATTATAAAAAGAAAGAAGCAGGAATTGGAGGTCTATTTGAACTAACCGATAGTTTTGAAGAGGATATGCAAAAAATTCAAGATTTTTATAAAAATATTACTGCAAAATTTCCAGAAAATTACAATAAACAGATTTATTAATTAGAGAATATAATACTTGCATACTTTGCGATAAAAACAGCATCTAATTTTTAGAATATAATTACCCAATCTCACCATCTAAAACCACAAAATCAATTAAATTACTACCAAAAGCATACGGAATTTTAGCATACGAATTAATTTTCTTTGTCACAATGAAATTTGCTTTTTTACCTTTCGTAATACTACCATGTGTATCTGCAATATGCATGGCATAAGCACCATTAATGGTTGCAGCATTTATGGCTTCTTCTGGAGTCATTCTCATTTTAATACAAGCAGTTGCAACTACAAAATTCATGTTTCCACTAGGTGTAGAGCCAGGATTATAATCCGTAGCCAGAGCAAGTGGTAAACCAGCATCTATAATTTTACGAGCTGGTGTATAAGGAATACTTAAAAAGTAAGAACAACTTGGCAAAGAAACAGGCATCACACTGCTGTTTTGTAAACTTTCTAAATCCATATCTGTTAAAATTTCCAAATGATCTACACTCAAAGCATCGTGTTTTGTAGCAACTTGAATTCCACCAATACTAGTAAACTGATTGCTATGAATTTTAGCTTGTAAACCATACTTTTTACCAGCAAGAATAATTTTTTCTGTTTGCTCTACCGAAAAATAGCCAGTTTCACAAAAAACATCAATAAAATCGGCAAGATTTGCTTTTGCTATTTTTGGTAACATGGTATTGCAAACCAAATCCACATAAGCATCTTTATTCTCTTTAAATTCCTTTGGAAAAGCATGTGCTCCTAAAAATGTAGTTTTAATAGTAATAGGATAATTTTTGGCCAATTTTCTTGCAACAGTCAGCATTTTTATTTCTGCATCTAGTCTTAAGCCGTAGCCAGATTTAATTTCAACCGCACCAGTACCAAGCGCCATTATTTCTTCTAATCGCTCTGCAGACTGTTTGTACAAATCTTCTAGAGAAGTTTCTTGCAATTTTTTAGCAGAATTTAAAATACCACCACCTTTATTGGCAATTTCTTCGTACGAAAGACCATTTATTCTATCCACAAATTCACCTTCGCGATTACCAGCATATACCAAGTGCGTGTGAGAATCGCACCAACTAGGCAAAATCATTTTACCACTTACATCTATGGTTTTATCTACTTTTAGATTTGGTATATCTTGCATTAATCCAAAATCCGAAATAATATCATTCTCTATAATTAAAAAGGCATTTTTTAGACTAGGAAGTATTTTTAAATCCGCACCAGCAACTTTTTTTACAGATATATCTCTAATTTGAAGCAATTCTTTGATGTTTGTAAAAGCTATTTTCATGGTCTTAAATTGGTCATTTATCTATCGAAAACTAAAATTGTATATTTGTGTAAAGATATAAAACTATGACAATACCAAAAAACGAATATGCAGTGTTTTACGAAACATACATTTCCAAAGCAGTGCAATTAAATAAAGGATTAATTGAAAGTTTACAAAGTAGCTTGGTAACTTTTTTTGAAGTTTTGGCAGAATTGCCAGAAGAAAAACACCAATTTGCCTATGCAGATGGTAAATGGACAATTAAAGAACTAATCTCGCACATGATTGAAACGGAGCGAATAATGGCATATCGCGCATTGCGAGTTTCTAGAAAGGATAAAGTGAATTTAGCATCGTTTAATGAAAATGATTTTGTTGCCAATTCCAATGCAAATGCAGTTCCATATATCGAGTTATTGAAAGAATTTTCGCTCGTTAGAAAAGCAAGTATTGCCATGTTTAAAACCTTTAACGATGAAATGCTTACACGAATTGGAACAGCAAGTAATACCAAAATATCAACTAGAGCCTTAGGTTTTATACTTACAGGACACGTATTGCACCATTTAGGAGTGATTAAGGAACGATATTTGTAGCGTGTTTATCTATGAAAGAATTAAATCATAAATTGTTATTGCTACTAATTCTTTATTTATTCACAAATATTAATTTATTTGCATGTGAATGTATGTGTACAATGACTACTTTTGAACATGCAATTGAGAGTTCAGACGAAATATTTACTGGTAATATTATTAAAATTGAAAAAGTTAAAAATGGATTTTATTTTTTTGAAGATGAAAAAATAACAGAGTGGATATGGAAATACCAATTTAAAATAGATAAAAAATGGAAGGGAGATAACAGCGCAATAGTAACCGTCTGGTTTGCAGGTAATGATTGTGGTATATTTGATAATATTAATGCAAAATATTTGGTTTATGCAACTAGATTTGGAAGGATTAATCCAAATTCTTTTTTTTTAAGAAAAGATAACCGATTATCAACTTGGGTTTGCTCAAGAACAGTAGGAGAATATAGTATAAGAAACAAAGAAAGAACTTTTGAAAAAGATATAGAAAGATTAAATGATAAATTCCCAAAAAAGATTCAGTTATCTAAATATTCGTTTGGATCTAGATGGTTACTAATTATAAGTTTGCTTTTGATTGTTGGAATTGCTGTAAATTTATTCTACCATCCAAAAAAGAAAATGTATTAGATATAAAAAAATGACGAATAATACTATTTTAATCGTTCCAAAATTGTGAATTTCTTTTTTCCAATCGTATTTAAAATAATGAGATAATAGG
>WFMU01000294.1 GCA_015488935.1 Flavobacteriaceae bacterium
ATTGCAACAATCATCCATGGCGCTCTTTTTATTGCTTCAAAATATTTACCTTCTGCTTTTAAAAATTCTTTTTCTTTTCCTTTATCTGCTTTAAGCCACAAATACTCTCTTTTATCATTTTTATCTTTGTCTTTTTTACTTAATTTTTTAATCCATTTTTTTACATTATCGTATCCTTTTGGTTGTAATTTTATTTTTTTTACCAGAAAATTATCCTTTGGTGTTATTTGAAATGAAGTTTTTTCACTTCCTGTTTTTTCATCTTTTCCTTCTCCTGTTACTTCTAATGCTGGTAATGTGCCATTTGCCAAAATATTTTCTTTTTCTTTTATTTCTATCGTAACATTTTCTCCATCCATATTCATTGTTTTACCAACAATATATACTACACTACCAATATTTGCTTTGTTTATTTTTTGATATTCTTTTTTTATTTTATATATATCAAACGTAATTGTATCATTTGCATTATAACGTCGTTTTACTAGTGCGTTTTCAATGGTTTTTATTAAAGCATATCTATTTTTTGCTAGTTTTGTTCTACCTAATATAATGTTTGCTATTCTTCTTCTATTACTATTTGTTATGGTATTGCTTCCATGAAAGGTATAAGTAGATGTTCCTGCTTTAATATATCGATTTACTCCTTTTGCAAAATACACATTAACGCCATCTGTTGTTGCATTATTTGCTTCTGTAGATGTTTCCTTAGGTCGCTGAGCATGTTCGCTTGTTTGTGTTTCTGTTGTTGCATTCCCTTCCTCAGCACTGTCTCGCACTTGCTCACTTGCAGTATTTGCACTTTCGGTATTATTTGTTGTCTGCTGTGATTCTACTGGTGTTTCTGATGTGGTATTTTGTTGTGGTGTTGATGTAGTTTCCGTTTGCGTAGCTGTACTTTGTTGTGTATTTGGCGTTTGTTGTGTTGGTGTACGTTCTACTTGTGTTGGTGTTTCTACCTGTGCTGGTGCATTGGTTTGTGTTGGAATGTTTTCATTTGGCACATTTGTTTCTGGAACACTTGTATTGGTTTCTACATTTCCTAACACATCTCCGCTAGACGCTACATCTGCAGCATCATTTACGTAAAAATATCCAGCTACTGCTGCAACTACTATGAGTAATCCTATTATTATCATTTTATTCTTTTATTTAATAACAATCTAAACTGTTATTTTTTAAATTTATATAATTAAACTTTGTAAAATATACTTTGTCTTGTTCTATTTGCCATTCTATAGCCAAATCTCCTATAATAAATCGACATGGTTTTATCCAATTAGGTTTAGCAAGTATATTTCCTTTATTATCTTTTAATATTACGTATGCTTTTGCAAATCCACTTTCACTTGCCATAGACATGGTTGGTTTAAAGCCTTTTTCGGTATATACTTCTAATATGTATTTATTATCTGGACTTGTATGTGTTGTTTGCAATACAAATTTTGGTCTGCTTATTACATACACTACTAATGCTATTAAGATTAGTAATACAATGGCTATTAATATGGTTTTTATTTTCATAATTTTATGGATGCATTAATACTTTGATAATGTATGGTAGAATATAAATAATAATTATAACCTACTCCATGATCATTTCTATAATCTTGGTAGGATTTATTTGTAACATGATAATAACTACTATCTCCTTCTTCCGACCTTTTAATTTCTACTGTGTTATCATCTTTTATTTTCCAATATCCTAATTCTTGTGACGGTTCATTCGGTTTATCTATATAATCCCAACTATCTTTAATATAAACACCTAATTGTTTTATTTTTATTTTTATGGAAGGACTAAAAAATCTATTTCCTTGGTCATAAACTAATTCGCCAGTTGCAAACATGTGGTAATTGAAGTTTGCTAAGGAAGCAATAAAATCGTCTAAACCATCAAATGCATAATGTAATCCGATATCCCAAAATCCAGAAAAAGGTTTACTATTAAAATAGTATTTTTCGTATTTCGGCAGTTTTTCTCCTTTATAGTTTATAATACTAGCATCTGTAATTCCAAAAGTTGTTTTTGGATTGTTTGGAGTAGGTAGGCTTGTCAAGCCTTCTGCAATCATACGATTAATTTCTCCTTTTAACGAACTTTTTACTTTATTATTAAAATAACTGGACAAACTAGAATATGTATCTGCAATAAATTCTGTTGCTTCTCCTTTTACTTGTGCTGATTCTGCTGTAGCCCAATTCCAAGTTATTATTCCAACTTCTGGATTTACCTTTTTTTTATCTATATTATTTCCTTTAGTAAACCATACTCTTTGTAATTTTTCTCCATTCTTAAAATCTAAAATATTTAATAATTTTGGTATATATCGTACAAAATGTACTGTAACTGTGTTTTGAATCTCACTTTCTGTCTCTCCTATCAATATTTTAAATGAAAAATCTATAATATTTGGTAAGGATTTTCCAGACTTTACTATCTTTTTAGCTGCAATATTATACAGAACATAATCTATCCAAATACGATACAAATTTCCTTCTTTTATTAAATTAAATGCTTTAGATGTATATACTAGTTTTTTACCTCCGCCATCTGTTTTATTTTGGGCATAAACATTTACTTTATAGGTTTTTTTCTTAACACCTTCTTCTGGTGTGAATGTTATTTTTACCTCATCTTTTTCAAATTCTAATTTCATAGTTGGCTAGTTTGATAGTTTTGATGATATTATTATTTTTGAAATTGGTTCATCTGGAGTTAGTCCATCTACATCGGTTGGATTTATTTCATCTGGTTCTGATTTTTGTGTATGGTCTTTAATGCGAATACTTACTCCTCCATAACTGCACATTATGGTAGAACATTCTAACAAAGCTTTGTTACCTTGTATGAGTATTTCTCCTGTATTTATCCATTGTGTTGGACTTATAATTGCTACACATGGTATTTTTTGTTTTGGACTTTTTATACATTTCCCTGTAAATACTAAATTGGCTTTCTTTTTATCTTTTTTGGTTGCCCAAAATTTATCTTGTAATTTTACCATATTAGAAGTAACATAAAGTGTTCCTTCTGGTTTTGTACATAGACTACATTCTATTTTTGCCTTATCGCAAACGTATCTTTTTCCACTCATACTATTCTTCTTTTATTATTTGATACTTCTGTGTTTTTTGATATGCTTTTCCATAAGCAGTGACTATTTTTAAATTCAAATCTTCTAATAATCCCATTTTTTTATTAAATCGATATTTCCCTGCGTATTTTATTAATTCCAAACCTTTTGATGCTTCCCCAAATTTACGCTTTAACAAATTGCTTATTTTTCTAGGATACTCTTGTTCATCGGCTAATTTTCCCTTTACATCTAAACATATTTTATTGTGCTCTTGTTTACCTAACACTATTTTTTCATGTATAGAAAGTGGCAATTGATATAACATATTATCTATGGTATGATTTTTCTCTTTTATTTTAATATTTGAATATCCTTGATAAATTTCGTTCCAAAACAAACCAAATAATCGATATTGTTTAAAATCTAACAATAATTTATCGTAATTATTTATTTTTTTATTCATTCCCAAAAAGTACCTTTCTGCTGCCTGTCCTACAAACGTTTTTTCTAACTGAATTTTAATTGTTTCCCATTTATTTATTATTTCGTTCTGATTTCTTAATGCTATTATTTTCCCTCTACCATTTACACTCAATTTTACATCATCTATAATACTTGCCATTTCTTTGCTGAGTATTTCTTGTTTTTTTAAGACTGAATCTAGTTGTAAATTATACGATTTTGTTCTTATCCTCACATGAAATAA
>WFMU01000295.1 GCA_015488935.1 Flavobacteriaceae bacterium
ATAAAAAGGCGATTTCTTGGTTTCTATACCTAATTGTGTGTTTTTAGATACATATTGATGTGCTGCAACTCCTGGAGTAAATGTAAATATTCCTGCTTGTAATTTGTAATGTAATCCCAAAAATAAGTCCGTAAAATTAAAGTTTACATCGTTATTTAAATTAGTATTATTAAAATTAAGAACGGAATTATCATCTAAAGTTTGGTAGATATTAGATTGGAATTTCTGCGTGTTTATCACACTTCCTAAAGTAAGATTCAAATTACTTTTTTTGTTTAAAATGTAATAATAATCTAACGTTCCTTGTATTTGACTGGTTGTAATAGCTTTATTCTGTGAAATATTGTATTTTAAAACTGTATTATCGGTTGGTAAATCTGCAAATCGCTGACGTGAATTAATAGCATTGTATAAAGGATTATTCTTTTCAAACAAATACTGACCTGTAAACGAGAATATATTTTTATCGTTTAAGGTATAATACATACTGGTATTTTGATTGATAGAAAATGGTTTTTCGTTTTTACTACTAAAAATTTCATCGTTACCAGATAAGGCAAAAGATTTTGTGGTATTGGTTTCAGATAAATTAGAAAATTTAGTTATCACATCATAACCCCATTGAAAATTAAGATTTGGTTTGTAGCCAAAAGACAGTTTTAGCAACCCTAAATTATTGTTTTGCTTAGAAATATCTTGTGTTGTTTCGGTCAAATTTGTTTCTGTAATGGTTGAACTACTATTAGTTTGCAATTCGTTATCCGCACCAGAAAAAATGGCAAATCCGTTAAAATCTAAATGTTTATTTAACGACTGACTAAAATTAATTGCAGCAAATTTATTGGCAATTTCTTTGGCTTTATTATCTTTTAAAAAGGATAAACCCAAACTATTTGATGAAATATTTATACCACCACTTTTCATCATATTTTTAAAACCACCTGAAAATTTAAAATAATCTCTAAAAGTAAAAGGTATTTCGCCAATATTATTCACATCTGTAAGTACGTTAATACTTTTTTTAGGACTGTAATAAAATAATTTTGGATGTGCCAAATAACGTGCTTTATCATCGCCTTGTCCACCACCAGCGGTAACTTCACCAAACCAAAAAGTCTTTTTACCTTCTTTTAATTTAATATTTATTGCTACATTATCGCTATCATCACCTAAACCTCGCATTTGTGAAACTTCGTTATAATTTTTTAGCACTTCTACCTTTTTTATGGCATCTGCAGGAATGTTCTTGGTGGCTAATTTAGTATCGCCATCAAAAAAATCTTTTCCTTCGACCATTATTTTTTTTACTGCTTTTCCTTCCACTTCTATTTCACCATCGGAATTTACTTCAACGCCAGGTAATTTTTTAAGTACATCGCCTAGTTTTTTTTCTTTTCCAGAAGTAAACGAATCGGCATTGTAAACAATAGTGTCTCCTTTGATGGTTACTGGCATTTCGTAAGTAATTTCTACTTCGTTTAAATTATTTTTAGATTCGGTTAAAACAAAATCTTTTACCGTTTCATTATCGCTAATAACAATAATTTTAGTTTGCGAATCAAAACCCAAATAACTCACCTTGACTTGTATGGTTGTAGGTTTAGAAATCTTTATTTTATATTCGCCTTTTGCGTTGGTAATAGAGTAACCTTCTAAAGTATTATCTTCAGTATTCATAGCAATAACATTTGCCATATCTAAAGGATTTCCATTGGCATCTTTTACCACTCCAGAAATTTTTATTTGAGCAAAAGTGCTAAGATTTAAGAAAATTAAGAGTGTGAAAATTAGTGTATTTTTCATTTGGATATGGTTTTTGGTTGGTATTGGTTCTATCCTTATTTTAATGGTTTATTTATGCAAATGATTATTCAGGCAAACAATCTTATGAGTTACAAGAAATATCAAAAACTGTTAGAGACTTCTCGTCATTCGTACCTCATTCTGTCGAAGTGACAAACGATAAAAAAATCACACCGAGTTTATAGATAAATAATACTATTTCTT
>WFMU01000296.1 GCA_015488935.1 Flavobacteriaceae bacterium
ATTTAAGGGTTCGACTATAAAATCGAACCCTTAAAAGAATAAACTTTATACAAGTATAAAAATGATTATTGTTTAATAACTTTATTTGTGAATGTTTCTCCTTCACTATCAGTAACAACTAAAATATAAATTCCTATTTGAAATCTAGAAAAATCTAATTCATAATTTGTAACATTCTTTTTCTGCATAGTATTTGAATATACAATAGAACCATTAGAATTAAAAACTTTAACAGTATAAAGCGCATTCTTTTTTGACTTAATATTAAGCAAACCTTTTGTAGGATTAGGATATATTGTTAAACTATTATTTAAAATATCGGTATCGGATAATTTATCTTTAGTTTGTATATATGCTTCATCATTAGATGTTTCAGGAGATTTACTTACAAAGTTTCCAGTACAACCTTCAATATAGGCTCTAAATACCGAACCGTTTAAAGCTTCAAAATTAGTAGTTAGCAAAACTTCATTACCTGCATGATAAACAGCAGTTGCTCCATTATGAATTGTATTTGTAGCTATTATAAAATTTACAGCTTGTATATAATCTGTATTTCCGGTATTAACATCAACAGTTACAATACTATTTTGAATACAGCATACACTTAAACAGGAAGCGTTTGCAACATTATTTCGGATTACATTTCCAGGTTGAGGACCAAAGCCTAATGAAAAATTAATACCAACACTTTGTGAGTGGCAATAACTCATTATAGTACCTCCTCCAGAAGGTATGCCTGGAAGGGGGCAACTACCTTCAGTATAACCAGAACAACCATCTATAGCAGTATTATTTCCGTTCCATACACAAGCATGTGTATGTCTTGAACCAAATAAATGCCCAAGTTCATGTGTTACAACCATTACATTCCAACTATACGTAGGAACATTTACTACAGATGGAGTAACACCAGCAACTGAAAGACTATTATCTGGATTACTATTACATAATCCAGAAAAACCAGCAGCTCTACCGCCACCAACACTTCTAAATGTTAATAGTTGCCCAAGGTCTCCATTAAAAGTAGATATATTATTTTGAAACTGCGTTAATAGTGAACCCGTATTTGAACCCGTATATGGGTCATTAGTATTCCAAACTTTAATTTGTGAAATAGATGTTGTAATATTTTCATTTTGATATAAAGTAGCTACCTGATTAAAAAGTGCAGTAACATAATTCTCAACAGCAGTAATACTACCTTTATTTTGATAAATATCATATTCGGTCTCAAAGTATATTTTTACACATTTTTGAGTTTGTTTAGCAGAAATTTTATTTTTTTGAAATAAAACATCTGATTTGTACCCTTTAAATCTGTTGCTCTCTTGCGTATCGCAATTAAACTCTAAATTATGTTTAAGATTTAGGTCTTTATACATCATATATTGTTTTTTATACTTAACAATATTATAATCTCCATCTTTAGTGCTAATAATACCCATAACATCATTTTTAAAGAAACTTATGGCAACTAAGCTATGGTCATCTCCTTTTACAATTCCTCTGTAATGTTTATTATCTGTACTTGCGGCTGTTTTTTCTCCACTACTAGTAACAATACTATAATCGTAGAATGAATCTGCAACCTCCATAAGTTCTATAGTTACAAAAGTGTTGCCCATCGGAATGTCTATCGAAATATTTTTTTCATCTATTTGTAATATTGATGGATCGTAGTTAAAGAAATAAACATCTTCGCTATTATAGAAATTTTCTAACGCTTCATTATTAATCTCTCCTTTAGAAAATACTTCTTTTTTGCTAAAAGATAGCCTTTTAGCTTTTTTTTGCTGTACTTCTTGATACAATAAGTTCCCTTGCCCAAAAGCATAAGAAGCAAATAGTAAGAAGACCCAACAACTATATATTTTTAATTTCATAATATTGGATTATTTAGAGTTATTAATTAGGTCCTTTACTTGGTTTTTTAACTCGTCAATCTGTTTTTGTTGTTTTATTAGGTATAAGGTTAATTCTTCAATTTTTTCTTGTTGAATTCTTGAGATATCACCTAATTCAATTCCTTGAGATTCTACTTCTTTAGCAGAAGGAACATCAGGTAAATGTTTATTTTTTTTAATAAAAAACTCTACTTCCGATAATGGCTTTAAGTTATAATCATCTGCAAAAACGTAATCAGCCCAACCAGTTCTTACTCTTACTTCTTCGGTTAAAATACCACCTTTTACAAAAAATCGGTAAGCACTAATATTAGCACCTCCAATAGAGGTAGGTGTATTATTGGTTCCTACAGCAACTTTTCCTGTATCCGAAAGAAAAAGAAAGTAATTACCATAATTAGTAGCAGGCCAAGGTCTCCAAAAGTTTAAACCAGGAGTTCCGTTTGTTACAGGTACATATTCTATTCCCCATTGTCCATTATCAACTGTTTGTCCATTCTCTCCAAATAAAATCATTGGACCTCCTGCAAAACTAGTTCCAGTTATTCTAATTGTACCATTATGTACATGTAATTCACTAGCAGGGTTTTTGGTACCAATACCTACTTTGTCACTAAAATAACCTCTACCTTTAAAGTAACCTCCATAAGTTGATTTTCCATTAATATCATCTATTCCTACAACACCAGCAGCAAAACCACCATTAGTGAAACCTCCATTCCATGCACCTCTTAAGTGCCCATAAACACCACCAATTTGAAAACGTTTTTTCCCAGAAACGCCACCTAAATCGGTACTAAAATATCCTCCAAAAGTATTAGATGTAGCATAATAAGCTCTTGCTGTACTAACTTTAACAGAAGAAAGCATACCAAATGTTTGACTCGCATTAGACCAGTTTGAATTATAGCCTAAATATCCTGAAGTTGAAGAATTTGTAGAACTATATATAGACCCTGCTTTGTATTTTTGTGCTATAGTAGCACCCTTCACATTTGCGTCGGTGCCTCCATTTACATCTAGCCTAACGTTAGTTGCGGTACTACCAAAACCATTTGCAGGTGCAGCGATACCGATACCTACATTTGTGCCATTGTCGTTTATTGCTTGTGCATTTGTTTGTAATGTAGCAAAAGCAATAATTGCTAAAATTGAAAAAAGTTGAATTGTTCTCATAAATTTGAAATTTAGTTTTGTTATATCCCTACTCTATTTTATAACTTTGGATTTTTGGGTTCCCTCCATCTATAAGTACGTAAAATAGTTATTCATTACCCAACTCTTTTTAAAGTTCTGTTGCAAAGTTGTTTGATAAATCATACCAATTACTAAAAACAACAAGAAAGTGTTAAAACTGTAAGTAGATAAATGGAAAACTAATATATATTCAAAAAAAA
>WFMU01000297.1 GCA_015488935.1 Flavobacteriaceae bacterium
AAATAAACACATTACAAGTTACAAATAAAGTACTTTTTAAAACATTTAACGACCAACAGAATATTATTAAATTGAATATTAATGGTAAAAAGAGCACTTTTTTGTTGAAAGAAAATAAGATTTCAGAAACCCTTACTTTTTAGCTTAAAAAGAAATGGCGGATTAAAAAATCCGCCAAAATCTAATCAAAAGCATAAAGATATTTTTACTCTTTAACTATTTTTTTAGTAAAAACAGTACCATTGTTATCCGTTATTTTTAAGAAGTAGATACCATCCGAAAAATCAGATATATCTAATTGGTTTAAATCGGTTTGATTGGTTTTAACAGCTTTTCCTAATTGGTCAAAAATTAATACTTTTTTAATACCATTTGCTGCTCTAATGTTAATTAAATCTTTAGTTGGATTTGGGTAAACATTAATAGTTTCTGTATTTAATTTGGAATTATCATTATTAGAAAATGTTTGCTTGTTAATTTTCGGAGTAATAGTTATCATATTTACAGATGTTGCAGGTATGGTAACGTTATTCAAATCCGTTAAATTATTATTTACCACTTGATAATTTGTATCTGAATATGAATTTCCTTTAATTGTCTGTATTGTAGCAGAACTTACGTCGAAACTAGGATCAATTGGTATATTGATATTCTCATTTTCCATTTTATTTAAAATCAGTATTGCTAGTGAACCATCTGCTCGTTTTGTTGCTACATATCCTATTTTTTCTAAATCAAAATTTCCATTTGGATAACCGTATGAATTTAGATAATGATTACCGTTAGGATCAATCATTCCTATGCCAGTCAGATGTTTCTTAGGCGCATTATAATAAGAAGATTCGATAACATCAGTACCTAATTTATTTGCTACCATTTCATGCACCTTATACACTCCAGTAATTGTACTTGGGTCTAAATAATTCTTAAAGAATAAATTATCTACAGAAATATTTCCATGACTTAAACAGAAATTGGATGCCATTATAATTCTTTCTATAGAAATTGCATTTATCATAACACCTGCAGTATATAAAAACTGAATAGTTTCTCCCATTGGATGATTACTGCCAATTTCTGCATGATATTCTGTATTTGCTAATTTAATTTCTTTATTTGGAGTATCGTTAATATTATCTGTTTCAGCTTCTTCCATAGTTGGTATTACCCAATTTTTAATTAAATCTCTACTAAACTGTAATTGACACATTTTTTCTATATTAGAAGAAGTATTAAATGGATATTTTACATATTCATGATATACAATAAAGTCTAATTGATTTCCCATTATATTTATCATTGTTTTAAGAGAAGGAACTCTATGATTTGTATAGTCTAAATCATTTGGCCAATTCGCAGTCCAATTTGCAGAGGCTGTTCCCACCAAACCTATTTTAATAGGGATATCACTTTTGGCTCTCATTTTTATAGCAAATGTTTTGGCTCTATTTGCATAAGCAGCAGGAGTTGCTGCATAAGTATCATGTCCTCTTTCTATTTCCCATGAAATTTCATTACCTATTTCAAAATATTTTACATTCCAAGGAGCATTGCTTCCTACATTATTTCTATAAGTATTTCTCAAGGAATTATTTGTTTGGTTTAAAAAGCCTACTAATCTACCTGCTTCATTCGCATCACCAGTTCCAAAATTTACAACCATGGTAACTTCGGCATCCATTGATTTTGCTTCTTCTAATCCATAACGAATATCGTCGTAAGGATAAGGTCCAGCAGAGTTCCAATGATTTTCGAAATGGTATCCATATGCCCAAGGAATACCTATTACACCATCCGTAATTCCATGTCCTAATCTATATATTTTTTTGCGTTCTGCCATAGTTTCTTTTCCAAAGGATGGTTGTATTTTTCCATATTCGGCAACCACTAGAGAATGATCGCCATCCCCACTTTCTACATGGTTGCGATTAGCACCAATTATATGGCTAGAAACTTTATGTAAAGGAGGATTATTGCTAAATATTTTAATTCCAGTATCGGTATTTGATAAATTAGGATGAGGGATTGTGCCTACTGGATTTATACAATTTGCATAAATTACAACTTCCGAAACATTGGCATGTGAATCTTCTTTAACAAAACGTAAATATCTAGTGGTAGTTCCATTGTGCTCATTCCAAGTATTATATCCTTCAAGAGAATCTGTAAAAAGTAAGGTCCAATTATTAGGAGTACCATAATAGACTTTAAAATTTCCTATATCATTAATATCTCTCAAATAAATTTTAGTTACTTGATAGGATTGCCCTAAATCTATATATG
>WFMU01000298.1 GCA_015488935.1 Flavobacteriaceae bacterium
AAAATTTAAGTTTTTTCCTACTCTATTTAGGTTTTTCGGATTCCCCCTTTTACAAATCGATTCATATATAAGAGGAGACTATAAAATTCCGTTACCCAAAAAAAATTAGTATCTTTGAACTTTCTTTAACAAACGACATTGCTTTTTATGCAAAACAATTCAAGTTTTATTAAAGGATTTTTAGAAGGAAACCCTAAAATTCTACAAAATATTTACGACAATTCTTACAGCTATGTAGAATACTATGTTGTAAGTAGAAATGGCTCTAAAAAAGATGCCGAAGATATTTTTCACAACGCATTACTACTCATTTATGTAAAATTAAAAGAAGAAAAAATTACCATTCATAAATTTGATAATTACTTATTTACCGTTTGTAAAAATCTTTGGAGAAGAGAAAAATCAAAAAATAGGGTAACAAATATTGATGTTGTCCCTCTTGTTTCTGAAGAGCTAGATATGGCAGCTTTTTATTTAGAAAATGAACAGTGGCAATTGTACCAAGAAAAGTTTCAATTAATATCGGAACAGTGTAGAGAGATATTAAAAATGTTATTTGAGAAAAAAACGTACAATGATATTGTTAAAAAATATGCTTATGCTTCTAAAATAGTTGCCAGACAAAGAGTCTTTAAATGTAAAAAACGATTGATTGAACTAATTAAAAAAGACGAGCGATATACGCGATTAAAAAAATGAAAATAGATGATTCTTTAATAGAAAAATTAGAAAGATATTTGATGGATTCTATGAATCTTGAAGAGAGAACTTTGTTTCAAAAAGAAATAAACAATTCCGAAGATTTACAGGAGTTTATCGAAATTTACAACCAAATTGACAATTTTGAAGATGATTCTAAATGGAATATGTATCGTGGTAATAATAAAAAATTAAAACATGCTGCTTCCTTATTCAACAATAAAGAAACACTCGAATTTTCACAAAAATTAAAAGACTTTAAAAACAACTATTCTAGCAAAACACCAACGAAGAAGTTATCTTGGAAAAATATTGCTATGTATAGTTCTGTTGCTGCTTCTATTCTCTTTATGTTTTATACCGTATTTTTTCAAACACAAAGTTTAAACGATATTTACAAACAACATAATACTTGGAATGAACTCCCATCATTATCTGTTAAAGGAGAAACAACTGCAAATAAAAAGGCAAAACTTGAAAAATTATTTTTATCTAAAGATTATAATGCAACCATTAAACTAGCAAAAAAATTAATTGCAAACTCCAAAAACACAGAACCAAATATTTTATTATATCTTGGTATTTCGCAAATGGAAATTAATAAGCATAAAGAAGCAATAAAAACTTTCGATGTTCTTATTAATAGCAATACTATAGATAATCATAAAGGATATTGGTATAAAGCAATGGTTTATTTAAAAACAGATGACAAAATAAATGCTAAAAAAGTATTTCAAAAAATTGTTGCTAATGATTATTTTAAGAAAAAACAAGCTTCTAAAATTCTTAAAAAATTAAACTAATCTTGGTAATATTTTTTATTATCCTAATATCCATACCAAAAACATTCTATTTCTAAAATTTATTTGTGAAAAAATTTATTATGCATGCATAGTATATTTCAAAAAAAAGCAGTAAATTCGTGGCATCTTAAAACAAATAAATTTTAAATTATGAAAGTACTAGTGTGTATAAGCCACGTACCTGATACGACTTCTAAAATAAATTTTACAGAAGGCGATACAAAATTTGATACGAATGGTGTACAATATGTAATAAATCCACATGATGAGTATAGTTTAACTCGTGCCATGTGGTTCAAAGAAAAACAAGGTGCTAGCATTACCGTTGTTAATGTAGGCGAAGTAACTACAGAACCAACGTTACGTAAATGTTTAGCCATAGGAGCAGATGATGCAATACGTGTAAATACACAAGCAACCGATAGCTATACTGTTGCAAAACAATTAGCCGAAGTTGTAAAAAATGGAAATTACGACTTGGTATTGGCTGGAAAAGAATCTATTGATTACAATGGACAAATGGTACCTGGTATTATGGCAAGTATCTTAGATTACAACTTTGTAAATGCATGTGTTAGCCTAGATGTTGATGGTAATACTGCAACCATCTCTAGAGAAATTGACGGAGGAAAAGAAATATTAACTGCCAATTTACCACTTGTAGTTGCTGGTCAAAAAGGTATTGTTGAAGAAAAAGATTTACGTATTCCTAACATGCGTGGTATTATGATGGCTCGTAAAAAACCATTACAAGTTGTAGAAGCAGTAGATTTTGCTGCCAAAACAACTGCTGCAAATTTTGAAAAACCTGCGGCAAAATCAGCTTGTAAAATGATTGATGCAGATAATGTAGCAGAATTAGTTTCTTTATTACATAACGAAGCAAAAGTAATTTAAAAAAGACACCAAACTTAAAGAAGAAAAACGGATTTCTCTTTAACCAATGTCTATAAAATATAAAATAATACTATTTAGATGAATTCGTTTAACGTTTACAATCTAATAGTCTAAAATCTAAATAAATATGTCAGTATTAGTTTTTGCCGAATCATCGGAAGGAAAATTTAAAAAAGTTGCTTTAGAGGCAACATCTTACGGAAAACATGTTGCCGAACAAATGGCTACAAATCTTGTAGTTCTTACCATAAATGCTAATGATGCAAGTGAATTACATCTATATGGTGCCGAAAAAATATGCACTGTAAATAACGATAAATTAAATGTTTTTAATGCAAAAGCTTACGCTGATGTTATAAAACAAACCGCAGAAAAAGAAAATGCAACTATTATTATTATCGATTCTAGTGCAAACGGATTATACCTTGCTCCAATAGTTGCTGTAAAAATGCAAGCTGGATTAGCATCTAACGTTATTGCAGCACCAAGCGAAACAAATCCTTTTACCGTAAAACGTAAAGCTTTTTCAAATAAAGCGTTCCAAAATACCATAATTTCAAGTGAAAATAAAATAATAGGATTAGCAAAAAACTCATTTGGCGTAAAAGAAAATGAAGTAAACGGTTCTGTCGAAGAATTTTCTCCATCTATTTCAGATGATTTATTTGGAATACAATCTATATCTATCGAAAAAACTACTGGAAAAGTAACCATTGCAGATGCGGATATTGTTGTTTCTGCAGGTAGAGGCTTAAAAAGTGGCGATAATTGGGGAATGGTAGAAGAACTTGCCGAAGTTTTAGGAGCAGCAACTGCTTGTTCTAAACCTGTAGCCGATTTAGGTTGGAGACCACACGAAGAACATGTTGGACAAACTGGGAAACAGGTTGCCGCAAATTTATATATTGCTATCGGAATTTCTGGAGCAATCCAACACCTTGCTGGTATTAACGCTTCTAAAGTAAAAGTAGTTATTAACACAGACCCAGAAGCTCCTTTCTTTAAAGCCGCTGATTATGGTATTGTAGGCGATGCTTTTGAGGTTGTTCCTAAGTTAGTGGAAAACTTAAAAGCCTTTAAAGCTCAAAATGGATAATTTTTTATAAATTGTGCCTTGAAAGGCTATCTAATTTTTAGAGGTATTTCTAATCGTTAGATAGCCTTTTTTAGTAGTAACAAAAAACAAAAAACATTGAGTTTAGTACGTTTAGACATAAAAGGAATTTCTTATAGCCAATCGCAAAGTGGTGCTTATGCCTTGGTTTTAAAAGAAATTGAAGGTGCAAGAACCTTACCTATAATTATAGGAGCATTTGAAGCTCAAGCAATTGCAATAGCTCTAGAAAAGGAAATAAAACCTCCAAGACCTTTAACACACGACTTATTTAAAAGTTTTGCAGATCGATTTAACATCACAATAAAACAAATTATCATTCATAAATTAGTAGATGGTATTTTTTATTCTAGCCTAATTTGTGAACGAGATAAAACAGAAGAAATAATCGATGCAAGAACCTCAGATGCCATTGCACTGGCAACTCGTTTTAATGCACCAATTTTTACCTACGAAAATATTTTAGATAAGGCTGGTATTTATCTAAAAACAAAAGATGAAATTGATGAACGAACTTCAGAAATTATTGAAGTAGAAAAATTTACTAATCCAGAAACAACAGAAAGTAAAAATGCTTTTTTGGATAAAAGTATCCAAGAACTTAACGAAATGATGGAAAAAGCAGTAGCAGATGAAAATTATGAATTGGCTGCGAGAATTAGAGATGAAATAGAGAATAGAGAATAGAGAATAGAGAATAGAGAATAGAGAATAGAGAATAGAGAATAGAGAATAGAGAA
>WFMU01000299.1 GCA_015488935.1 Flavobacteriaceae bacterium
CCTGTTTCTTCATCTTCGTACTGCCCTTGATACCTAAATGGACAATCTGCTAAAGAACCTTTGGCAAGTTTACGAATTTTTCCGTAAATATCATATTCTACTGCCCAAGTTTTTATTCCTTGGCTATTGTACATTTCTACTGGTGTACCTAAATAATCGGTAATGATACTGTACTGTTCACCAGCAACAATTTTTGCCGCTGGTTTAAATGTTCCTTCATCAAAAATCCAAGTGATTAAACCATCTAATGGCTCGACTTTGTCTTTTTCTAAAATACCTTCTTCATTTACAATAAAGTTTGGTCTGTCTTTTACCGAATATTTCCACTCGTGCAATGGCACATTACCATCCCAAACAAAACGCGTGATGCTTTCTCTTTGTTTTCCTACAAAAGAAGTATTTTTTACAATTTTTGCCGTTCTTCGTCCTAATGCATCGTATTCAAAAATGGTTGTAATCCCTGCTGGATTATTTACTTGTTTGAGCATACCATTACCATACCAATGGTAATTCCAAGTACCTTTATTGGTAATTTTGGTTATTAAATTTCCATCGGTATCGTATTTATAACGATTTCCGTTTGCTTTTAGTAATTTTCCGCCTTTACCGTATTCTCTATCACTTTGACTTGCATCGCGATATAAATTACCTACTTCGTCTGGTAATTTATAATCCATTTGCTTGTCTTCGTATTTTGCAGATGCTAGGTTACCAAATGCATCGTGACTATAACTTACCACGCCATTGGTTAGTTGATTTACCATTTTACGCAATTGGTCATTGGCATCCCAATTGTAGGTTCGGTGTCTTATTTCTTTGTTTGCTCTGCTTACTTTATGTTGTTTTGGTCTTCCTGCAAAATCGTATTCCATTTGGTTTACAATGCCACCTGGAAGCACACGCTCTATCTCTTGTCCTAGACTATTGTATGCAAATTCTGTCTGCCACTTGCTTTCTTTTTCTTGATTTTCTACGTTTGCTGCAACGGCTTCTATTTGTCCTAATTTATTACGATTAAGCAATATTTCTGCGCCGAGTGAACTTGTTATTTTTGTTCGATTATTTAAACCATCGTATTCACTTTCTACTTCATAACCATCTTGTATTTCTTTGATTACTGTACCTGCTTCGTCTCTTAGAAGTTGTATTCTTGTTTGTTGGTTTACTGCTTCTATTAAATTTCCTGATAGGTCGTAACTGTAGGTTTCCCATGTACCGTCGTAGTGTTCTGCTCTGGTTATTCTTCCGTTAAGGTCGTACTCGTATTCTGTGAATCGTTCTTCTGGTCGTTTTACTTTTAATACTTTTCCTGCTCTATCTCTAATATAATCTCTTCGTAAGCCATCAAATCCTGTTTCGTTAATAATCTCTCCTTTTGCATTTCTTCCAAAACGATAAAATTCTTTGTGTTCATTGGTAATGGCTAGTAACTCTTCTTCGGTATTGTATTTGAATTCTACTTTTTTACCATTTTCGGCTCTCATTTTAAGGCTTCCCATTGGTGTATATGCAAAGTCTATCTTGTGTTTTTTAGTATCTATGGTACTAATAACTTCATCGTAGGCATTGTATTCTAGTTTAATACTGTGCTTGTCTGGTTGTTGTATTCTTGTAATTCTATCTAAGACATCGTAAACAAAACTTTGTTGTTGTTTTTCTGAATTTTTGGTTTGTACACATCTTCCCCAAGCATCATAAATCCAAGTTGTTTCTGCACCGTTTGGTAATGTTATTTTATTTAGATTATCATCTTGGTCGTAGGTGAGTTTTGTTTTGTTTCCTGCATTGTCTAATACACTTTTAACCAGTCCTTTTTCGTTGTATTTGAATGCGGTAACCGCACCATTTGCAGCAATGGTTGCGTGTAATTTTCCTTCTTCGTTAAATGTGCGTATGGTTGAAGCTCCAGTTGGTGTTTTGGTTAATGTTAATCTATCTTGCTCGTCGTATATGTAAGTTATTACGCTACCATCTGGTTGGTGTAATCCTATTAAGTTTCCTCTTTTGTCGTAACTATAACCTGTAATATTGCCTTCTTCATCAATATCTCTATACGGTTCCATAAATTCGGTATATTCATGAAATATATGGTTTCCTAGCGGGTCGGTTACTTGTGTGCATAAATTATCGTTATTAAAATAATAGATACTTTCTTTTCCAAGGGAATTGGTAATGATATTGTGTTTTTTACGATATTCTATCGTTCCTGATAAGATACCATCATCTCCCCAAGTTTTAATACACCTTGCTCCTGTTTTATCACCATCATATTCCCAATAAAATGCTTGTCCATTTCTATCTGTTTTTTTAAGCATTAGATGGTTTTTATATTCCATTTTGGTAATTTGGTCTAATGCATCTATTATTTCGGTAAGGTCTCCTTCTTCGTTATACGTATAACTTACGAGTTTACGTGTGTTACCATGATGTGTTGCTGTTATTTGTATTACACGTCCGTTAGTATCTGTTTGTAGGTTTATTTTTCTTCCAACCGTATCTATAATCTGCTCTAAATGATGTACTGCATTATATACAAATTGTAGTTTAAATCCATCGCTATTTGCTAAATATTTTGGCTTAAACAAGGTGTCTGACAATCTTTTAAAAGTGTATGTTAATCCTGTATTATGGTCGTTTACGGTATAGGTATTTTTATCGATACAGGTTAATGTTAATTTTTCTGTTCTATTGTATTCGGTTGCTTCTTCTGCTATTAAATACGGAAATGTGGTAACTCTACCATCTGGAAGTATCATTGCCAATACATCGTCTTCTTCTTCGATATGCATCGATACATCGTAATTACTATGACATCCATGTCCCATTAATCCTTCATATCCAGAGTCGGAATACCAATTTCTTTGCCATGTTACAGGTATGATTCCTGGTATTTGAAAATCTTCGCCTTCGTAAACCATACGTCCAGTGATTAAATCTACTGGCTCAAATCCCATTTTACATAGCTTTTTAGATAATCCTTGTGTACATTTAAATTTTTTAAGGATTTTATTATTTATTTTTTTTAAGAGTTTCCCTGCTCCTTTCATCAATGCACCAAATCCGTATGACATTACTAATGCATTTAGCATTCCCATTAAATCTGGTGCATAAGGACCACCGACCATTACTGGTTTTCCCATTGGTAATGGAATGGTCATCGAAGTTGGTAAATACATACTTGGTTTTGGCACCATTCTTTTTCCTGGTGTTAACGATAGTGGTAAACCGATATCGTTACAGGTCATAATCATGTAACCTGCTGGTGTCATGTAAGAGCCTTCGGCAATTACTTTTGGGCTTCCAAAGAAATTTACGGAATCGTGTCCAATAAGTGGTGCCAGTAAAAATGGACCGCCCATTGGTATATGAAAATAAGTTCCCAATACACCAGATGTTCCACTATTTCCTTTTGGTACACCGTTTACAAATACGGTAGATCCAATAATTGGTATGTAATCCATTGGGTCTAATACCATTCCAATAAATGGATGTGGTAGTGGTAATGGAATGCCTGGTGGTATGATTACAATATGTATATCGATACCTAAAATCGGTGTAAAGTGTTTGTTTGCTAATAACATATTTAAAACCAGTTTAATATTGGAATATTATTTTTGCTCATTTCTTTTTGTTTTGCTATAATTCCTTCGCGCCATTTTTCACCTTCAATTTCTTTCATTAAGGTATCTACTTCTTTACATGCTTTGTACTTACTTCTTTTTTCTAATAGACTGTAATAATCGGATGCTAAAAAGGGCATTGCGGTTGCTTTTAATTTTTCTTTATCTAGTGTTGCACCGTGTTTGTATGCTTCTTCGATAATGGCATTGTAATGTGTTTTGTCTTTCTTTTTAATAACACTTGCTGCCAACCACCAAGCGTTTAATGCCATTTCCGAAAACCCATATTCTTTTGCTGTATCTGCTTGTTTACAGAATAATTTGGCTGCTTTTTCTTTCTTTTTTTGCATTTGTTTAGAACTTGCCATAAAACCATAACTTTGAATTATTATTGGTTTGCAAGTATCTTCACCCATTTGTAATCCTTGTTTTGCAATGGCTAATCCTTTTATTAAAAGATTATCTATTTGCTCGTATTCTTTAAATCCAAATAACATTCCTGCATATATGGTATGTGCTGTTGCATAGGTGCTTTTTTGTCCACTGCGTTGTGTTACTTCCAATCCTTTATTCCCCCATTGTTGTACGCCTGTTAGATTCTTTTTTTCTACTTGTTTAGACATATTCATCAAACATGTTCTAAATTGTATTTCGGGATCATTTGGATCTCCCATACTTGCAAGTTTTGCCATTGCTCCTTGTAAATCTAAGGATACTGCCAAAGTTTTTGCAATATCTTCATGTACTTTATACAATCTATCAAAATGTCTTTCTTTTGCAAAATCAAAAATCATAAAACGACCGTATTCTGGTAGTTCTAACTTTAACATATTGTGCAGCCATTTGGCGTATTCTTTTACATCTTCAATTTCATACGGAAATAGGCATAAGGTTACTATTCTATCTTTTTCGGGTAATGCTTTTTGGAAAGACTTTATCATTTCTAGCAATACCAAATCTGAATTTTCTGTTTCTAATTTTTCTTCAAATTCTTCTACTTCCCAAGTAAAATTACTTTCTTGGGCAATTGCATCTTTTTCTTTTTTAAAATTTGCAATCCAATCTTTGCATAAATTTTTACTGTGTGTGTTTTTATCTGTAAAGGATGTCAGTAGCACTATGGTCATATCTGGAATACTACCATTTGCTGTGGATTCTAATCGTAAAAATCCTTCGTATAATCGTGCTTGTTCTGGTTTTATTAACCATCTTGCTAATTTTATAGCATCATTTGGCACAACATCTTCATTCCATTTCTGTTGTATTTTGGTAACTAATTGTGCTATAGGATTATGCTCTGTACTCATATCTAAATTTATCCACAGTTAAGGTTTACTAATCCACCTTTTACGTTTGTCATTCCTGTTCCGTTAACATCTACAATTCCGTTACTTTCTAGTTTTAGTTGTGTTGCACCTTGTATGTTGGTGCTTGGTGCAGACATTTCAATTTTTGCTCCTGCCGATACTGCTGCTTTGGTTGCTGCTGCTACGCTAAGTTCTGTTCCTGTTTCTATTGTTGTTTTTGCTCCAGAGGTTAAACTAAGTTCATTAGATGCTGTAATACTAATATCTGTTGATTCTAATGAAATGCTGTCTAATGCTGTGATACTGATACTATTATTTTCGGAATCAATTGTAATAGAGTTTCCGTTTTTATCCACAATAGTAATGGTTTCGCTACCATTTTTGTCGTTAAATTCAATCATACTACCACTTCTTGTTTTTATGGCTTTGATATCATTTTTGTTATTTTTAAAAGCTTCTGCTTTTCCACCACCGTTATATAAACTTCCCATAACGTAAGGTTTTTCTGCGTTTCCACCTTCAAATCCTATTAACACTTCTTCTCCTTTTTCTGGTATAAAATGAAAACCTTTGTCACCTCCTGCATGTGGTGCTACAATTCGAATCCATGGTGTTTCTTCTCCGATATCTTTTTGCCATGGAAATTCTACTTTTATTCTTCCTAATCCATCAGGGTCTGCATTGTCAACTACCACCGCTGTTTGACTTTGACTTCTCGGAAATGCTTCGATATTAGTATTCGGATAGGCATTAAATTCTGCGGTAACTGCTTCAAAGCGATTTCTATAATCTCCATTTTCGTTATTGCTATGCGTCACGCGAATTACACGATATTTACCATTATCCACTTTTACTATATTTCCTAATGCAACACCTGGATTATCGCTTATTCCTGTTAATTTTACTTGTTGAATTTCTATTGCTTTTTTCTGAAGTTCAATACTTTTATCTAATCGTTGCTTCGATTTTTGGTCGTTGTATAAATTATGCCATATTTTTGTTTCTTTATTAAAAATAGTTTCTGCTTTATTATTTACAAATCCACTATAACCATTTACTCCTGAAGTTACTTCTTTAGCATCTTTTTCGTGTACTTCATCTAACAAATAATCTTTAGTATAAAATTTATAATTATGCGATTTTGGTATTAAATTTAGATGATATTCTTTTAAATCAAACCCATAAGTCAGTGCTAATTCTTCTGATTCTGGTTTTCCAAAAATTACTTTTTTGCCATTGTAATAGAACCATTCTCCATATTGTGCTGCTAACCTGCTTACATATTCGTAGCAACTCTCGTGGTGTTGTACCGAATAATGCAAAGGAGTATCATTTACTGGCTCAATTTGGAGCTCTAGCTTAGAAGTATCATATTCTCTAAATGTTTTTTCTACAATTTCTGAAATAGAAGTATCTAAATAGGAGGCATAATGTGGACCATCATCTGCTAAAAATGTTGGACTTTGTGCTGTAATTACCACCGTATCACCCGAACTTTGTTCATATCCTTTTACATTTCTAACTTGCGTTACAAGTCCTTTAAATTCTAACTTTTTATATCCAGAAAAGCTATCTAATGATTCAATTTCCATCGTTAGTGTTTCTCCTAAAAAGTTTTTGCTTTCGGAGGCTAGTTCTGTAGAAAGTTTTTCTAGAACATCCATACGACAAACGATTTCAAATATGTGATGTGCATCTATTTCTTGTTGCAAAATAATTCTCTGAAATGCGGTAATTTCTGTTCCTCCAATATAAATTTTTGTGGTTGATTGTATTGCCATAGCTGCGACAGTTTAATTAGTAGTTTTATTTAAAAAGTAATCAAATGTATAATTTGCTTTTATTTAGGCTAATATATTTTTTTTTTC
>WFMU01000300.1 GCA_015488935.1 Flavobacteriaceae bacterium
AATAATAATAGAGCAACTACCAAGTATGCCCAATACGAATGAATCATTTTCATCATGATGTAATAATTTTAGTTAGAATTGATTTGGTAAAGGTAATCAAAAGCCAAGTATTGTAAGATATATTTATTACAAAAAAAAGGCAGCCTGAAAAGGCAGCCTTTTTAAAACTTATTTTTGGTTTCTGTTTAGAATTTAAATCTAACTGATAGATTCCAAGTTCTTCCGTATCCAATACGTACTTCATTTCTTGTATCAACACCATGCCACACATTTGGAGATGATGCTGTAACAGGCGTATTACCTCTTGCACTAGAAATGTAAAACTTGTTAGATAAATTATTAACGTTTAATCTAAAATTAATAGACTTACTTTTTTTAAGTTTATACTTATATGATAATCCAGAGTCCGCTAAAGCATATCCAGGCAAATTAATTGCACCAACTGCATCATCTGCACTTAAATTTCCATGATTTTTACCGTAATAACGTTGTCCAATATCAAATCTAAAGCCTTTTGCAAATTTATAACTTAATGAAAGTCCAGCGGTTACTTGCGAACCACTTACATATTTATTATCTAAATTTAAGGTAACTTCATTTCCACCAACAGTAATGTCATTTCCGTCTTCATCATAAGTTCTTCCTGAAGCATTTCCATTATATTTCCAATCCCCAAAAGAACCAAAACCTTTTAAAGTTAATTGAGATATTGGTCTATAACTTAAATCTAATTCTACACCATTGTGAACTTCTTCAATACCTGTAATAACATCGTAACTTCTATCGCTATGCCCTATTCTTCTTGTTCTATTTCCCCATGTAGTAGAATATAAGTTTAAATTAGCAGAATAATTTTCTCCAGATTTTTTATATCCTAATTCAATACCTGTCACTTTTTCATTATCTGTAGCTGGTGAGTTTAATTCATTTGAACGAGAACTGTTTACAAAAATATCATCATGAAAAGGTTGTCTTGAATAATAACCTGCATTTGCAAAAATACTAGCAGTATCATCAAATTTATATGCTAAACCTCCTTTTAAGTTATATCCTAAATTAGAAACTTTTTCAGAAACCTCAGGAGTATCATTGTTATCTACATACCAATATTCAGTTCTTTTGTGGGTTTGATTTGATACAGATCCTTGGAAAAAAGTACTAAACTTATCTTTCGAATACTCTATTTGTCCAAATACACCATAATAATTAATGTTTTCAGAGTAATCTCTACCTACTCTTTGTTTATGGTCATTGTTAAAATTAAATACCGCTTGCCAAGGATTGAATCCACCATAAACATTATCAATAGTATAAGTTTCTCCATTATGATTTTTAATTACTGGATTATCTCCTAGTAAATCTGTAGGAGCTCTAAAATGTATTCCATTATATAAACGTACATCTCCACCAAAATTAATACCAATATTTTCTCCTACTTTAGTTTCAAAATTTGATAAGACACCATACCAATTATGACCATTATACGAACCTCTTAAATATCCTTTAGCTTGTCCTGCTGCATTGTTTTGAGCAATTTGAGCATCAAAATCAATTCCTCCATCTTCACCACTTACCTTACCCCAAAGAGCTCCAGTTGGATATGCATATCCTCCACGACCAATTGATCCATAAGCAACAGTTGATAATTTTGAATTATCATTTATTGTCCAATCCCAAGATAAATTCAAAATAGGTTTGTGATAAAAGTTTCTAGCTCCTGAGTAAATTTTACCATTTTTGTAACCATACATTTTATTAAATTTACGTCCTTTTTCTAGATAAGTTTGTAAATCTACAGTCCATGCATCTCCATGTGATTGAGGAGCTCCTGTTACCAAAAAGTTAAAAATATTATTATCATTAGGTTTGTAACCAAAAGATAAAAAGTAAGTTTGACCTGAACCATAAGTACCATTTCTATATCCATCTCCTTGCCAGTGTCCAAACATTGCTGAAACTGCTAATCCATTTTTCATTAAACCAGTAGAGTAATAAGCAGAAGTTTTATAATAGCTATCATTAGCCATCATTCCACTAATAAAACCTCCTTCTTTTTTATCTACCGTTTTTGTTACAATATTTACGGTACCACCTACAGATGAAATTGCTAATTTTGAAGAACCTAATCCTCTTTGAATTTGTACTGCATTTGCAATGTCTAAGATTCCAGACCAGTTTGACCAGTACATTTTACCATCTTCCATACCATTAATAGGTTGTCCATTAAGTAAAAATGCAGTATTTATTTGGCTAAATCCACGTACCGACATTTGTCCATCACCATAACCTCCTTCTTTAGAAGTTTGTACAGAAGGTGTAGAAGTTAATAATTCTGGTAAATCAAAGTTTCCTCCTTTTTCTTGAATTTCTACTGCTTTAATTGTTGATACTGCAATAGGAGTTTTTCTATCTTTTGCTAAATCAATAATACCAGAACCAGTAATTACAATTTCTCCAAGGCTTTCACCGTTAGATTCTAACATTATTGTTCCTAATTTATCCCCAGCTTTAAAAGGAATATTTTTTGTAGTATAACCTACATAAGAAACTACCAAAATACCATCTTTGGCATTTTTTAGATTAAAGTTTCCATCAAAGTCAGTTGTAGCACCTTTATCAGTACCCTTAACCATTACATTTACATCAGCAAGAGGTCCATTTTCGTCAGAAACAGTACCTGATACTTGTGCAAAGATTGTTGTAGATACTAATAGTAGCATAACAACTAACCATAAATTTGAAATTTTTTTCATTTTAATTGAATTGAAATTAGATTAAATTAATATTGTTCAAAATTAGTAATATTTTAAATTTCAAATGTTACTTTAAAGTTAACATTTTTCGTCCAAAATAGTATTGCAAAAATAATGAAAAAGAGGGTTGTAATATGGAAGTTCTATTACAAATATTAACAAGTTTTTAACATTTTTGCAGCTAATTCTTTACCTAATTCTACTCCAAATTGATCAAAACTATAAATGTTCCAAATAACACCTTGTGTAAAGGTCTTTTGTTCGTAATAGGCAATTAATTTACCTAGATTTTTAGGTGTTAATTTTTCTATTAATATGGTAGTTGAAGGCTTATTACCATCAAAAATTTTAAATGGTAATAATTGATTTATTTGATTGTGATGTCCATTAGTTTTTAATTCTAAATGTACAGCAACTTCATCTTTTCCAAAAGCAAGAGCATCTGCTTGTGCATAAAAATTAGCCATTAATTTTTCATGATGTTCTTTATTACCATACAACGAATCTTTAAAACCAATAAATTCTACAGGAATTAATTTTGTACCTTGATGTATCAATTGCATAAATGCGTGTTGCATATTAGTACCTGTACTTCCCCAAACAATATTTCCTGTTTGGTAATTTACTTTTTTACCATTTCTATCTATACTTTTTCCGTTACTTTCCATTGTTAGTTGTTGTAAAAATGGAGGAAAACTTTCTAAATATTGAGTATATGGTAAAATAGCTTCTGTTTCTGTTTGGTAAAAATTATTATACCAAATACTAAGCAAGGCAGCTAATACAGGAATATTTTTTTTAAAAGGTGTTGTTTTAAAATGTATATCCATTTCATAAGCACCTTGTAATAGTTGTTCAAAATTGGTAAAACCGATACTTAAAGTTATAGATAAACCTACAGCACTCCAGAGTGAAAAACGACCACCAACCCAATTCCACATAGTAAAGATATTTTCTTTTGCAATACCAAAATCTTTTACTTTTTCTAAGTTCGTAGAAACGGCAACAAAGTTGTGCTTAATATCTTTATTAGTAGCACCACTATTTAAAAATAATTGTTTTATGGTTGTTGCATTGGTTATTGTTTCTTGTGTTGTAAATGTTTTGGAAACAATTACAAATAAGGTAGTTTCTAGATTTACTTTTTTTACTATTTCTTGTACATAGTCACCATCAATATTAGAAATAAAATGTGTGTTTAAATGATTTTTATAAAACTGTAATGCTTCAACAGCCATTCGTGGTCCTAAATCAGAACCACCAATACCAATATTTACAATATCGGTAATAGGTTTACCAGTGTATCCTTTGTGTTTTCCGGAAATTACAGCTTCACTAAATTCTTTCATTTTAGTTAAACTTTGTTTAATTTCTGGCATAATATCTTTGTTATCTACAAAGATAGACTTGTCTGAAAAGTTACGTAATGCGGTATGTAAAACGGCTCTTTTTTCGGTTTCGTTAATTTTTTCGCCTGTAAATTG
>WFMU01000301.1 GCA_015488935.1 Flavobacteriaceae bacterium
GTAGATTAAAAGGTGGTGAGTTTCTCATTGTAATATCTTACAATAAGCCAGAACAAGCTCAAGAAGATTACAAACAACGTTGGCAAATAGAAATGTGTTTCAAAGCTATGAAATCAAGTGGTTTTGATATTGAAAAAACTCATTTAACAAAATTAGATAGAATTGAAAAGTTAGTCTTACTTATTATGATTGCTTTTGTATGGTGCTACAAAGTAGGCATTCATTTACATCAATTAAGTCCTATTAAAATTAAAAAACATGGAAGAAAAGCGATTACAATATTTAAATATGGACTAAATTACATTGCTAATTGCTTGTTAAATACTCTAAATCAAAATAATATAAATATTTTTAATTTTTTGTCATGTACTTAGAAAACATACTTATAAATCCCAAGTTGCCGTTTTATATTTTTGTATTTTAAAATTATAGCCAAGTGTTATTTGGTGGTAATCTCCTAAAGTGAATATTGTATTATTTACTTGTTTTGTATAAGAATACGACAGGACAAATTTCTTAAATTTTACGCCTAAAAATGGTGTAAAATGATTGCTATTTTCAATACTGTTTGCATCTAAACTCTTTCGGTAGGAAAGACCTCCCCAGAATCCGCCATTGCTAAAAGATATAAAAATTTTTAGGTTTGTATCTAAGAAAATTTCTTGTGTCTGCTCAATATATTGTACCATCACGGATGGTTGCAATTTTAAAAGAGTCTCTTTATCATTTTCATTGAAACGATATCCAATACTAACCAAATGTCTTCTTAAATTATTGCTTTCAGTGGTGTTATTAAGTAAACCACGATTTACCAATACCAGATTTTTAATAGTGTAAAAAGAGAAAAAACCTTTATTTCGATAAGCAAAACTAACATCTGTATTCAAATAGTTTTTATGAATTAAAGTATTGGTTACATCCGAATCGTATAAGTTAAAATCATGACCATCCAATGAATTTTGAAGTAATACTGCCGAAATTCCAAAGGATAGTTGGTTGGTAGTATTTTCATCAAAATTAATATGATACGCATACGAAATTTGCCCTCCAGATTTAGAGAAATGCCCTACTTTATCGTTAAAAAATACAGCACCAATTGCCGAATTATTTCCTAGTGGCATGTGAAAACTCATGGTTTGTAGTTGTGGTGCATTCGAATAATCGAGCCATTGTTTTCTTGCTGTCAATCGAATTTTGCCATAATTGCTAATTCCAGCTCCTGCAGGGTGAATTAAATAGATATTATCTGTTAAATAATCTGTATAAATTGGTAATGTTTCTTGACCAATCAATTGGCTTAAAGCAAAGATGTTTATTAGTATGGTGATGTAAATTATTTTTCTTTTCATACCTATTTTCTTAAAAGACTAAAATTACCTTTTTGTATGCTGCCATCAATTAACTCTACCTGAAACCAAAATTCAGATGTTGGCAAAGCAATACCGTGATACGTACCATCCCAACCAAGACTATTTGGATTAATTTGCGCCATTAGTTTTCCGAATCGATTGAAAATATGAATTTTTACTCCAGATTTTACTGCATCAGAATTTAATAAATTCCAATAATCATTTTCGCCATTTCCGTTTGGTGTAAAGAAGTGCATGTATTCTATTTTATGAATTATGGTTACTTTAAAACTACTTTCGTTAGAGCAAATATTTGGTTCTGTACCTGTTTCTGCATAAATATAGATGGTTTGCGTGGTGGTTATTTGAGTCCCTTCATACAAATGTGTGCCATTACCATTGTTTGATGTAAAGTATTCTCCTACTGTTAATACAGGTAATTCGTAGCTATTTAGTGCTGTTATATTCTCTATAGTATCTACTAAAGGGTAAGGATGTACTGTAATGGTCATTGTAGTTAATGTGGTTGAAATACATTGCCCTGCTGTAGGCGTAAATGTATATGTGGTTGTTGTGGTATTATCTAAAGCAGGAGCCCAAGTTCCTGTAACACCATTAGTTGAAGTAGTCGGTAATGGACTTAAAGCAGTTCCTGCACAAATAGCACTTACAGGATTAAACGTTGGAGTAACAGAAGGATTAACCGGAATAGTCAACGTTGTAGTAGTAGCACATTGCCCCGCTGTAGGTGTAAATGTATATGTAGTCGTTGTGGTATTATCTAAAGCAGGAGCCCAAGTTCCCGTAATACCATTAGTTGAAGTAGTTGGTAATGGACTTAAAGCAGTTCCTGCACAAATAGCACTTACAGGATTAAACGTTGGAGTAACAGAAGGATTAACCGTAATCGTTAAAGTTGTAGTAGTAGCACATTGTCCTGCTGTAGGTGTAAATGTATATGTGGTTGTTGTTGTATTATCTAAAGCTGGTGCCCAAGTTCCCGTAATGGCATTAGTTGAAGTCGTCGGTAATGGATTTAAAATATCTCCGGCACAAATAGCA
>WFMU01000302.1 GCA_015488935.1 Flavobacteriaceae bacterium
AAATAAGCTCTTTTATACTTATTGCATTAATTTCCTTTACAGCATTCTCACAAGAAAAGGTAAAACAGCAAGGACATTATAATGTGAATAAATTCAGACAGCTAAAGCAAGAACTCCCAACGCCAGACACCTACCATAATGCATCAGGAGCTCCTGGAAAAGATTACTTTCAGCAGAAAGTAGATTATAAAATGGACATTACTTTAGACGATAAAAAACAACGAATTTATGGTGTAGAGACCATAACATATCACAATAACTCACCAGATAATTTAGAATATTTATGGTTGCAATTAGACCAAAATATGCAAGCAGCAGATTCTAAAACACCAGATATTAAAGGTGGAGGACCAGGAGTTTTGTATAAACCAAAACAATTTACACAACAATTCCTAGGAAAACCTTTTGATGGAGGTTTTAAAATAGAATATGTAAAAGATGCCGCAGGAAATGCAATGGATTATGTAATAAATAGAACCATGATGCGTGTAGATTTACCAACACCATTACAATCTGGAGCGCAAACTGTTTTACAAATTAAATGGTGGTACAATATTGTTGACCATACCATTGCAAGAAAACGCTCTGGATATGAACATTTTAAAAAAGATGGAAATAATGCATATATCATAGCACAATTCTTTCCGCGTTTAGCAGTATATAATAATGTAGAAGGATGGCAAAACATGCAATTTTGGGGAAGAGGAGAATTTGCATTAGAATTTGGAACTTACGATGTAAATATAACTACACCAGCAGACCATGTATTAGATGGAACAGGAAAGTTATTAAATAGAAAAGAAGTATTTACTAAAGCACAAAATAAACGATATCAAAAAGCACGAAAATCATTTGATAAACCAGTAGTAATTGTAACACAAGCCGAAGCCGAAGCTGCAGAAAAAGGATTTTCAAACAAAACAAAAACATGGCGTTTTCATGCAGAAAACGTACGAGATTTTGCCTTTACATCATCACGTAAATACATATTAGATATGCAAGCAGTAGCCATTGGTGATAGAACCGTTATGGCAGTCTCTTTATATCCAAAAGAAGGAAATCCGCTTTGGGGAGAATACTCAACAAAAGTTGTGGCTCATACAATAAAATCATATTCCAAACACTTATTTGATTATCCATATCACAAAGCCATATCGGTACATGCCAAAAGACAAGGAATGGAATATCCAATGATTTGTTGGAACTATGGAAGACCAAGAGCAGATGGTACCTATTCCGAAAGAACAAGAACAGGTATGATAGGTGTTATTACCCACGAAGTAGGACATAACTGGTTTCCAATGATAGTAAATTCAGACGAGCGACAATGGACATGGATGGATGAAGGCTTAAATACATTTACACAATTAATGGCAGAACAAGAATTTGAAAAAGACTTTCCATCGAGAGGTTTTCCAAAAGATATTGTAGGCTATATGGATGGAAATCAAAGTAAAATAGCTCCAATAATGACGCAGTCTAACAATATATATCAATTTGGAAGTAACGCTTATGCAAAACCAGCAGCAGGATTATATATCTTGCGAGAAGTAATTTTGGGACATGAATTGTTTGATAAAGCATTTAGCACCTATGCCAAAAGATGGAAATTTAAACATCCAACACCAGCAGATTTCTTTAGAACAATGGAAGATGCTACCGCAACAGATTTAGATTGGTTTTGGCGAGGATGGTTTTATACAACCGATTATGTAGATGTTGGCGTAAAAGGCGTAAAATCGTATGTGGTAACTACCAAACCTACAAAAAGAGCCGAAAATATGGCAAAAGCTTATGGTATGAAAGCAAGTGATTTTGGACCAGTAATGTTTTTAGTAAATACCGAAAGTGATGATTATACACCAGATATGGAAAAAGTGAAAAATCCGTCTAAAGACATAAAAATATTAAAGGATTATTTAGAAAAAAATTATACACCAGAAGAAAGAAAAACACTAAAGAATACAACCAATTTTTACGAAGTAACTTTTGAAAAACCAGGAGGAATGCCAATGCCAATTATTGTAGATTATGTTTTTGAAGATGGTACAAAAGAACGTAAATACTATCCAGCACAAATTTGGCGTTTTAACGATAAAGAAGTTATAAAATTATCTTACTTTTAATAAAATGAACTATATCCAATAAAAAATAATTGTAATTTTTTTAAAAAGTAAAGCTGTTTTGCCAAGTTTAGGTAAAGCTATTTTGCCAAAACAGCTCTACCCAAACTTCCTAGATTGGTGTTGACCGTTTTTTTATTAATTCGAAACCCAATCCCGAGACTTCGGGACAAAACCCAATATTTAACACCCAATATCCACATACCATGTTTCTTACATCTTACGTCTAGAAACGAAATGGATTTATGTCTTTTGCAAGACAACAATGATTTTATATAACACTTAGGTTAAAAAAACAACTTCTTTAACAGCAAATTCTTTAATAGTTTCGTTCTCCAATGCAATCTGTAGATTTCCAGCATTAGAAACGCCAATTATTTTGCCAATAAATTTATGGTTGTGTATATCTTTAAACATGGTAGGAATATGATTTTTGTAAAGAACACTTTCATAATCCGTTTTAATTTCCATATACGATTTATTTTCAATACGCTGTAATTGTTTTTGTAAAGCAATACGTATTTCATGCAATAGCTTATTGCGATTAAAACTTTTTCCTAAAACAAGCTTAAGCGAAGTAGCATTAGGTAAATTTAAAGGAAATTTAGTTTGATTTACATTTAAACCTATTCCAATAATACTATAATTAATACTGCCATTTTTAACACTATTTTCGATTAAAATACCACAGATTTTTTTTTGACGTGACAATATGTCGTTAGGCCATTTAATTTTAACATTCGGTAAATAGGTATTTATAACTTCAAAAACAGCCAAAGAAACCGCAAAATTAAGAAAAGCTTGATGGTTTATTTTAAGTGTTTTAAAACGAGTTAAAATACTGAATAGTAGATTTTTGCCATGTTTTGAATGCCATTTATTTTGTAACTGACCTTTACCAGAAGTTTGGTGTTCGGCAGTAACAATAGTAAAGTTATCAGGCATAGATTCTACAACTAATTTTTTTAAATAGCTATTTGTAGAACTAGTGGCATTAAGTTTGTGTATTTTCATAGAAATATAAAGCGATAAAATTAAAACATTATTGGCATAAAATTAATACATTTGCAGTTAATATTAATATTTGAATGACAAAAAAAACAATAAGCAACGATCAACTAATTACAGAGATAATTAAAGGTATAGAAGAAGTAAAAGGAGAAAACATCACCATACTTGATTTAAGAGAAATTGAAAATACAGTTTGCGACTATTTTATTATCTGCGATGGAAACTCAAATACACAAGTAAATGCAATTTCAGGTTCTGTTCAAAAGATGGTAGGTAAAAATGCACAAGAAAAACCATGGCATGTTGAAGGAGCGTTTAATGCAGAATGGATTTTGGTAGATTATGTAAATATTGTAGTGCACATTTTTCAGAAAAATATACGCGAGTTTTATGATTTAGAATCACTTTGGGGAGATGCTAAAATCACAAATATTAAAAGTAGTTATTAAACAATAACTGAAACAAAAAAGGAAAATATACAGATGAATAATAAAAAACGACAGCCTAAAAGACAGCCAAAAGACTCTAAATTTAATTTTTATTGGATTTATGCAATACTTTTTTCATTTCTACTATTATATATGATGTTTGGGAATACTTCAAATCAAAACGATGAAGTGAGCTATACCGAATTTAAAAATATCTTGCCAAAAAATGATATTAAAGAAATTAAAATGGTTATTAATAGCCATTATGCAGAAATTTATTTGAAAGATGAAGCAAAACAAAAAGCAGAATACAAAAAATATTTTCCTAAAAAAAGTGTTTTAGCAATTCGAAATATGCCAAATTTTAAAATCATTTTTGGCGATTTACAAAATTTTGAAACCCATTTATCAAAAACTAAAAAAGAGTATAATTTAGACTTTACACTTACAAATGATATTCAAGAAAATACATTTGGTAATATATTAATAAATATTTTACCAATTTTATTGCTACTTGGTATTTGGATATTTTTTATGCGAAGAATGTCTGGAGGAGCAGGAGGAGCTGGTGGAGGACCAGGACAAATATTCTCTATCGGAAAATCAAAAGCAAAATTATTTGATAGAGACCAAGAAGTAAAAACATCCTTTAAAGATGTAGCAGGATTAGAAGGAGCAAAAGAAGAAGTACAAGAAATTGTTGACTTTCTAAAAAGTCCAGAAAAATATACAAAATTAGGAGGGAAAATTCCAAAAGGAGCATTACTAGTTGGTCCTCCAGGAACAGGAAAAACATTGTTAGCTAAAGCAGTTGCTGGAGAAGCCAAAGTACCATTCTTTTCACTTTCAGGATCTGACTTTGTAGAAATGTTTGTTGGTGTAGGAGCATCTAGAGTTCGCGATTTATTTAAACAAGCAGCACAAAAATCACCAAGTATTATTTTTATAGATGAAATTGATGCCATAGGTAGAGCACGTGGAAAAAATAACATGACAGGTGGTAATGACGAAAGAGAAAACACCCTAAACCAACTATTAACCGAAATGGATGGATTTGGAACAGATACCAATGTAATTGTAATAGCAGCAACAAATAGAGCAGATGTTTTAGATAAAGCATTGATGCGTGCTGGACGTTTTGATAGACAAATATTTGTAGATTTACCAGATTTAAATGAACGAAAAGAAATATTTCAAGTACATATTAAACCTCTAAAATTAGATAAAGATGTAGATTTAGATTTCCTATCCAAACAAACACCCGGATTTTCTGGAGCAGATATTGCAAATTTATGTAACGAGGCAGCATTAATTGCAGCAAGAAATAATAAAAATACCGTACAACATCAAGATTTCTTAGATGCAACAGATAGAATTGTTGGAGGATTAGAAAAGAAAAACAAACTAATTACAGTTAAAGAAAAAACAACTGTTGCATATCACGAAGCAGGACACGCAACCGTAAGTTGGATGTTAGAACACGCATCACCACTAGTAAAAGTAACCATTGTGCCAAGAGGACAATCTCTTGGAGCAGCTTGGTATTTGCCAGAAGAAAGAATGCTAGTTTCTAAACAACAAATGTTAGACGAAATGTGTGCAACACTCGGAGGAAGAGCCGCAGAAAAAGTAATATTCAACGTAATTACCACAGGTGCTTTGAATGATTTAGAAAAAGTGATGAAACAAGCCAAAGCCATGGTAACCATTTATGGATTAAGCGATAAAATAGGAAATATAAGCTACTACGATCCAAACGGACAAGGCTTTACAAACCCTTATAGTGAAAAAACAGCACAAATCATTGATGAAGAAATTTCACATATCATAGAAACACAATACAAAAGAGCCATCGATGTAATTACAAAACACAAAGCAGAATTAAAAGAATTAGCAGAACGTCTTTTAGAAAAAGAAGTTATTTTTGGAGATGATTTGATAAAAATATTTGGCGAAAGACCATTTGTTAAATCACCAATAGCAAAAAGTAATACAAAAAAGAAAGAAGAAGCAGCACAAAAAACAACATCAACAGATAAGGAAG
>WFMU01000303.1 GCA_015488935.1 Flavobacteriaceae bacterium
ATCTACTATTGACGATACTATTATTAATATTTCTGGAGTAGCGCAAATAGTAGAATATGTAGTAATACCAAAATCTCTTGGTGGTTGTGAAGGAACCCATTTTTCTGTTTTCGTAACTGTTAATCCTAGACCAGACTTTATTTTAAAACCACAATACTTTATTTGTCCAGAATTAGGCTCTGTTTTAATTGGCGAAGATTCTAATCCAGACACATATACGTATTATTGGTTTGAAGCAAATGATCTTAATACAGTAATAGATACAAACCATCCAAAACAATTAGAAGTTACCGAAAGTATGTTAGCTTCAAGTAACGGAAATTATGTATTAACCGTTGAAGATAATTTTACACATTGTACATATTCTCAATTTACAACCGTAAGCATGGCTGAGCAAATGGCTATTGCTAGCATACATGTATCCGATTTTAATGCGCCGGATAACACCATTACTATAGCTATGGTTGGCGGAACAGGAGCTTATGAATACACGCTACATTATATAGATTCTAATGGTATATCACAATCAATTACACAAAACAGCCCTATTTTTGAACACCTAGAAGCTAGTACTTATCAAGTAGAAGTAACCGATTTGAATAATTGTAGTGTTACCATTTTTTCAAACGATGTATATGTACTAGATTATCCGCCATTTTTCACCCCAAATGGTGATGGTGAAAATGATACTTGGAGTATTATAGGAGCAAACATAATTCCAAATTCTAAAATTTATGTTTTTGATCGTTTTGGAAAAGTATTAGCAAAAGTAAATCCTAATAGTGTTTTAGGATGGGATGGTACATATAATGGTGTACCAGTTCCAGAAGATGATTATTGGTTTACAACCGAATATATGGATCCAAATACAGGAAAACCTAAAACAGTAAAAGGTCATTTTAGTATTGTTAGAGCAAAAAAAGACTAATTTAATTTTGGATGCGGTTAAATAAAAAAAATTAATAATCGTACTTAAATGTTAATAATAAATAATAAAGCATTCTTAAATTATAAGGATGCTTTTTTATTTACAAGTATTTTTACATTTTAAAAACATTAAATTATGAATTCTTCTAATAGGTATAATTTACGAGGAGTTTCTGCCTCTAAAGAAGATGTACATCAGGCAATAAAAAATATAGACAAAGGCTTGTTTCCAAAAGCATTTTGTAAAGTTGTACCAGATTATTTAACCAATAACGATGATTATTGTATTGTAATGCATGCTGATGGTGCTGGAACAAAATCCGCTTTAGCTTATATGTATTGGAAAGAAACAGGCGATTTATCTGTTTGGAAAGACATTGCTCAAGATGCTTTAATAATGAATATTGATGATTTGTTATGTGTTGGAATTACCGACAATATTTTATTGTCATCTACGATAGGGAGAAATAAAAATAGAATTCCTGCTGAGGTAATTTCTGAATTGATTAATGGTACCGAAGAAATATTAGCTAATCTTAAAAAGCATGGCGTACACATCCATTCTACAGGTGGAGAAACTGCCGATGTTGGAGATTTGGTAAGAACTATAATTGTTGATTCCACAGTAACTGCAAGAATAAAAAGAACTGACATTATTAATAACGCCAATATTAAGGCAGGTGATGTTATTGTAGGTTTGGCATCTTTTGGTCAAGCAACTTACGAAGAAAAATATAATGGTGGCATGGGATCTAATGGCTTAACCTCAGCAAGACACGATGTTTTTGCTAAATATTTAGCTAAAAAATATCCCGAAAGTTATGATAGTGAAGTTCCTGATGAGTTGGTTTATTCAGGGAGTGTTTCTTTATTAGATAAGGTAGATGAATCACCATTAAATGCTGGAAAGCTAGTTTTATCACCAACACGAACCTATGCGCCAATCATAAAAAAAATACTCGATAAACACCGTAAAGAAATTAACGGAATGGTACATTGTAGTGGAGGAGCGCAAACAAAAATTCTTCATTTTATTGATAACTTACACATTGTGAAAAATAATTTATTTGAGGTACCACCATTATTTAAATTGATACAGAAGGAATCCAAAACAGATTATAAAGAAATGTATCAAGTATTTAATAT
>WFMU01000304.1 GCA_015488935.1 Flavobacteriaceae bacterium
GAGAAAACACTATGAAATTTATTTGTATTTATTTCACGAATTGGATTGTTCTTTAAATCGGTGATTGTGAATTTATCTTCGTAATAAAACAAATCTTTTAGCCTCCAACTTTGTTTATAACCGTCTCTAATACTCTTTTTAAATCGAGCAAAATATTGCTTGTAAATATTCATTGTATTAGGAACACCGCTAAATTGAACTTCTTTATTAGCCTTATTTTCAATAATTAAGCCTAAACCTTTATTTAACAATAGAATATCTTGAGCATTTCCGTTTACTTTGAATTCATTATAAATATAGGCTGTATCACCGAAATAAGTTCTTAATATTGACTCTGTTTTTATTTGCAACCAATTACCACGAAATGTAAAATAAGATTCTCTTCTATCAGAGTCTACTAAAATATTGTGCAATTTTCTATAGACTGAATGAATAATTTGTTTTGTATCTACTACAATGAATTCATCTTCATTTTTTTTATAAATTGGGTTGAGTAATATTTTATTTGGTTGAGTATAGTAAAGATACGATTCATCTTCATTTCGTTGACTCGAAAATAATCCTAAGAATACTTCAATTTTATCTTTATTATACTTATTAATTAATACAGATTTCTTAATTGTAAATTTGAAAGACCTATCTGAAAAATATTTAACTAATATTTTAATGTCTTCATTGTCGCCTTCATATATCCAATCTAAAGGATTTACTTTATTTGTTTTTTGTTTAACCCAAAATTCATCTGCTTCCTTTGATTTTCTTGTTATTGTAAGTGGAATGTTTAGAATCGTTTCGAGTTCGTTATCAATTAGATTGTAAATTTTTATGTAATCATCAATATTTAAACCACTGTATTTTAGAATAGTATCATTGAATGGTTTAAAGATTGATTCAATTTTCTCTATTTCCTGTTCTTCAAAATTCAAATTTCCAGAATCGAAATAATTATTAAAAACAGGCATACTTATTTGATAAATTCGAGCAAATTGTTCATCATCTTCATTCTCGTCAGGAAGTAATTCATCATAATAACCTGCACGAGTTCGTATAATCTGTTCTACAATTTCTCTCCATTCTTCATCTGATTCTACTTTTTTTTTTGTAACTAAATTATTATTTGAGGAGATATTTAGAGAAATTAAATATGTTAATTGTCGGAAAGGGGAATCTAATGCTTGGAAAGGATAAATTGACATTCTTGGAGGTTCAATTAGAGTAAGTAGTTGAGTAATATCTCCAACAAAAGAATTGCTATCGTATTTTGATACAAGTTCTTTTAATTTACGACTTTCTTTATCTATATCGAATTTCATCTAAATTGTGCCCAACGTGTTAATAACAACAATTAATAATCATACAAAACTACATCAACAAAGTAACACCATAAACAGCAACAATAAAATAAACTGCAATGGTCATTGCACCAGCGTAGTCTTTAGCAATACGTTGTCCTAATAATAAAAGTAGTAAGGTTTTAGCAGAAATTACAGCTCCCCAAAAACCAATTTGTAACTCGCTACTCACATATATTTGAAGTATGCCAACTAAACACAAAATACCAGCAGCTAATTCCATAAAAGCAATAAACCCAAGCATTAATTTGGATTTATCTTTTAAAAAAGTTGCTTTAAAATGATCGTTAAAATAGGCAACATTACCATTCCAATCTATAATTTTATCTGAGGCAGAAGTTAAAAAGGTAATCATTAAAAATCCTAAAACTAATATTTGTGGTGCAAATCTGGAACTTATTTCTATTAATGTTTTCATTTTAATTGGTTAATTTTTGGTAAATATACATAAAATAGACTTTATTTTTCATCCTTTATGGTAGCATCAATAATAAAAACTTTTTGTGTGATGTAATTTTTTAATAAATAAGCAATCATATTAAACCAATGTTTGCAATTGTTTAATATCCATGCATCCGAACTAACAATAATAGCATTGCTATCTACTAAATATTTATCTGGATTATAATCTAAAATAACATGCCAAGGAAAACCGTTTTCTTTAGCAATATCGTATAACATCACTTTCATTCTTCCACTATTAGAAACAGGTTTATCAAAAACCCAAAGTGCCTTTTCAATTTCTAAATCCAAACAAGCTTGTCCAATCATTTTTAATACATTTTCGGTTTGCAATACGCGTTTATAGGTTCCGTGAACGCTCGATAAATCTCGAAAACAGCCATCTCTACCTTTAAATAAAAATGCACCAGATAATAAACTTTCTAATGTAATTAAAAGATTAAAAGCATCAATAATAATCACTTTTCCTTTTAAATTGGTTATTTGTTTTTCTTTTCTAATCTTTATATTGGTATCAGAAGCAGCCATTCCTCTTACGGCTTTTTGTTGTCTTTCGTTTAAAAGATATCTGTTTCCAACCAATTGTAGAGCTGCTTTTATACCATAATTTTTTTCTAATAAATAAGACAAATCATCTACAGCTAAAAGTAATTTTACAACATTAGAAGGTTTTCCAAAATCAATGGTATCTTTTGTTAATTTCCCTCTATTTCGTGTTGCCATTTTTTCTTTTTTGATAAATTTATACCATACTTTTATCACAAATATAAATTATTCTCTAACGATTATTAATCTAAAGAAGTTTTATTGTGATTATTTCTTAAATTTACAGGCAAACTAAACGTTCTTTAAAAACCATAAATAAGTCAAAACGAATTCTTGTATTTTATACACGCTTACAATAGCATACAATACAATTGCTAGTTTTACCAATATAGTACCATATATATTGTATAATTTTATGATATGTAATTAACTAAATTGGTATTCTAAGTGCTTATTCGTAAAAATTTCTTTGAAAAACCAATCCTAAAATCCGTACTAATGAAATCAAAAATCTATTCCTTAATCAAAACCATATTATTAATAAGTTTTGTGTCTGTTACTATTTTTTCTTGCAAAAAAAACACTAAATCGGCAAATAACGATAATCTATTTAAATACAGAGAATACGTGTATTATACTACATCTGGAACCATTTCTACTTCTGCTCCGATAAAGATAGTATTAGCAAAAGATGTAGATGGTTGGGAGGCAAATACAGAAATTACAGATAATATTCTTAGTATATCTCCATCTGTTAAAGGAAAGCTACAAGCATTAAATAAACGAACTTTAATTTTTAAGCCAGACACTCCTTTAAAAGCAGAGACTACCTACACGGTAACGTTGCAATTAAAAAAGTTGTTTCCGATTAAAAAAGAATTTAAAAAATACAAGTTCTCTTTTATGACCTTAAAGCAAAACTTTAAGATTAACACAAACGATTTACAATCTTATTCTAGAGATTGGCAATACCTTAAAGGAAATATTCAATTTGCCGATAATATTGCTATTACAGATATTAAAGAGCTAATTACTGCCACTCAAAAAGGAAAAAAATTAAAGCTAAAATGGGATGAAAATAATGGAGATTTTGCATCTTTATTTGATTTTACCATAGATAGTATTCAACGTTTTGATGATGATAGTACAATAGACATCAACTGGAATGGAAAAAAATTAGATATTGATAACAAAGGAGAAAATACCTTTAAAATAATTGGAAAAAATAATTTTTCGGTAGTAGGTATTCAGGTAATAAAATCACCAGAATTATATGTACAAATTAATTTTTCTGACCCATTAAAAAAGCAGCAAAATTTTAAAGGTTTAGTTAATTTAGAAAAAGGAGGAAAATTAAAATATGTAGTAGATGGTAATGTTTTAAAAGTATATCCAAGCAATCGAATTGTAGGAAATGTAAATCTAGAAGTATTTACAGGAATTAAAACAAACGAAAATGTAAAATTGAAAAAAGCCTATTCCGAAAAAGTAGCTTTTGAACAATTAAAACCACAAATAAGACTAGTAAATAGTGGTGTTATATTACCAAATTCAGAAAAATTAAATTTTAATTTTGAAGCAGTAAACCTAAAATATGTTGATGTTCGCGTAATTAAAATATACGAAGATAACGTACTACAATTTTTACAAACCAACGAATTAAGTAGTAATAATCAATACGAAATACGTAGAGTAGGAAGACGAATAGCCAAAAAAACCATTAAATTAATAAATAATGATATGGATAACGACGGTAAATTTAAAACCTATTCGGTAGATTTATCTAAATTAATTCATGCAGAACCTGGAGCAATTTACAGAGTAGAATTGAGTATGAAACAAGAATATGCACTGTATGTATGCGATGGCTCAGAAACAACCTCAAATAGCGAAGATGATTACGAAGAAGACTACTACGAAGACGATTATTACTACGACGATACACAAAACTATACCGTAGAAGAAGCTAAAGAACTCGACGAACGGGAAGAACAATATTGGGACAATCTAATTTACGGTTACAAAAATAATCGCTATTACAATTGGGAAGATAGAAAAAATCCTTGTAAAGAAGCATATTACAATCAAGATAGTAGAACGGTAAGCCAACATATACTTGCATCTAACTTAGGTGTAATTGTTAAAAAAGGAGAAAATAAAAATTACTATTTTGCCGTTACAGACATACTAACCACCAATCCAGTTTCTGGAGCAACCATAAAACTATACAATTACCAACAACAAGAAATAGGAACTACAACAACAGATGCAGATGGATTTGCAACCTTTCATCAAGATAAAAATGCCTACTTCGCTATAGCGAAAAACGGATTGAATACCACATATATAAAACTAGACGACGGACATTCACTATCATTAAGTAAATTTAATGTTTCTGGAAAACAAGTTAAAAAAGGACTGTTAGGCTATATTTATGGAGAACGTGGCGTATGGCGACCAGGAGATACAATACATCTAAACTTTATTTTAAACGATAAAGCAAACAAATTACCAAAAGGACATCCAGTAAAAATGGAAGTAACAGATGCCAGACAAAAATTAATTTACAAACAAACCCTAACACAAGGAGCTAACGGATTTTACAAATTTGATGTACCAACATCAGATACATCGCCAACAGGAAATTGGAATGCTGTAGTAAGTGTTGGAGGAGCAACATTCTACAAATCGTTAAAAGTAGAAACCATTAAACCAAATCGATTAAAAATAAATATCGATTTTCCAGAAAAAGTACTACACGCAAATAAACCAATAGCAGGAAAATTAGGCGTAAAATGGCTGCATGGCGCACCAGCAAAAAATCTGAAGGCAGATATTAATGTTAAATTTAGCAATGCTTATACAGGATTTCCAAAATTTCCAAAATATGTATTTAAAGACCCAACAAGAAGTTTTAATGGCGAAGAATTAACCATTTTTGATGGAAAATTAGACGAAGAAGGAATGGCAAACATCTCTAAAAAAATAAACCTTGGAAACAAAGCACCAGGAATGTTAAAAGCCTCTTTCTTTACCAGAGCATTTGAAAATGGTGGCGACTTTTCTATGGATGTTTTTACTAAAAACTATGCACCATATATCTCATTTGTTGGATTAAAATCACCAAAATCACGTGCTTATGGCTCCTATTATACCAACGAAGATATTACCTTTGACGTAGTAACCGTTGATGATAAAGGAAATCCAATAAAAAGAAAAGGATTAGAAGTAAGAATCTACGAAATAAAATGGCGTTGGTGGTGGAGTTCATCTTACGACGATTTAGCATCTTATGTAGGAAGTAGTGTGCATAAACCATACAAATCATTTAAAATAAATACAGATAATAACGGTAAAGCATCTTTTACAGTAAATGTAAAAGAGCACGACGATTATTATGGAGGTCGCTATTTAATTCGAGTTTACGACCCAAAAAGTGGACATGCAACTGGACGTACTGCCTATTTTTACAGAGATTGGTGGAGACGTAGTAATAATGGTGGCGATAAAGAAGCTGCAAAAATGTTGGTGTTTTCTTCCGATAAAACAAAATATAATGTTGGCGAAACTGCACGAATTACCTTCCCTTCTGGAACCGAAGGAAGAGCTCTAGTAAGTATTGAAAATGGTAATGAAGTAATAAGCCAACAATGGGTAAAAACAAATCCCGAAGCCTCGGGAGGAGAAACTATTGTTGACATTCCAATTACCAAAGCAATGTCTCCAAATGTATTTGTAAATATTTCCTTATTACAACCACACGCATCAGTAGAAAATGATTTACCATTGCGTTTATACGGAATAATTCCAATCTTGGTAGAAGACCCAAATACAAGGCTACAACCTGTAATTGATATGCCAAAAAAATTACGTCCAGAAGAAAACTTTACCGTAAAAGTAAGCGAAAAAAATGGAAAAAGAATGACCTATACCATTGCAGTTGTGGATGAAGGATTACTAGATTTAACACGATTTAAAACACCAAATGCTTGGAATGATTTTTACCAAAGACAAGCACTAGGCGTAAAAACTTGGGATATTTTTGACGATGTGATTGGTGCCTATTCAGGTAGTATAGAACAAGTATTTGCCATTGGTGGAGATGAGGAAGCTAGTGGAAAAAAAGCAAAAAAAGCAAACCGTTTTAAACCTGTTGTAATGACTTTAGGACCGTTTACTATTGGTGCAAATAAAAGCAAATCACACACCATAAAAATGCCAAAATACATAGGTTCTGTACGTACTATGGTTGTGGCTGGTGACAATAATTCTCCAGCTTATGGAAATGCACAAGAAACCACACCAGTAAAAAAACCATTAATGGTCTTAGCATCGCTTCCGCGAAAATTGAGTCCAGGTGAAAAAGTAACACTACCAATTACCGTTTTTGCAATGGAAAATAAAATCAAAAATGCAAAAATATCCTTAAAATTAAGCAACGGTATTAAAATTATTGGTAACCAAACACAAAACTTACATTTTGCAAAACCAGACGAAAAAATGGCATACTTCCAATTAGACGTTTCCGAAGCAAAAGGTATTGGAAAAATTGAAGTAATTGCCGAAGGAAATGGCGAAAAATCATCATACGAAGTAGAAATAGATGTGGTAAATCCAAATCCAGTAACCAATAAAGCAATTGATGTAGTACTAAAACCAAATGGAACACAAACCATTGATTTTACTACATTCGGAATCAAAGGAAGTAATAGTGCCGAAGTAGAATTTTCTACGTTACCAGCCATGAACTTCACACAACGTATGGAATACCTTATTCGTTATCCACATGGATGTGTAGAACAAACGACATCAAGCGTATTTCCACAATTGTATTTAGGAGATATTTTTGACTTAACTGCACAGAAAAAACAAACCATGGAAAATAATGTAAAAATTGCCATAAAAAAACTAGGAAATTTCCAAACACCAAGCGGAGGCTTGAGTTACTGGTCTGGAGGAAATACAGCCAACGATTGGGGAAGTAGCTACGCAGGACACTTTATGATTGAAGCAGAGAAAAAAGGATTTGTTTTACCACTTACCTTTATGAGTAACTGGTTAAAATACCAAAAACAAGCAGCAAAAAATTGGCGTATTGATAATCGTTATAACAATACCTTAAATCAGGCGTATCGTTTATATACACTTGCCCTTGCTGGTCATGCAGACTTATCATCTATGAATCGCTTAAGAGAAAGTAAATTGAGTAACGATGCTAAATGGCGTTTAGCTGCTGCCTATGCTATGGCTGGACAAAAAGAAGTTGCCAAAAAAATAGCTAATACCGCAAATATTGACTTTAAACCGTATCGCTACGATTATTTTACCTACGGTTCTGTAGATAGAAATAGAGCAATGGCAATGGAAACTATGTTGCTTACAAACGACAGTCAATTTCTAGAAATTGCAAAAACTATAGCAAAAAGATTGTCATCTAAAAGTTATATGAGTACACAATCTACATCTTACAGTTTATTAGCAATGGCAAAAATGGTGGAGAAAAATGGCGGAAGACCAATGAACATCAAATATACTTTAAACAGTACTTCTGGTGCAATAAATACCAAATATGCCGTAGCACAGCGTAGTTTAAAAGTAAAACAAGGTGCAAATAATCTTACCATTACCAATAATGAGGCAAATACTGTTTTTATACGAGTTTTAAATACGGGAATTTTACCATTAGGACAAGAAATTACTGAAAAACGAAACCTAAATATTCGTATCGTTTATAAAGATAAAGACGGAAAAGCAATAGATGTAAGCAAACTTACACAAGGAACCGATTTTATGGCTTCTGTAACAATAAGTAACGAAAAAAGAGAATATGTAAACGATATTGCACTTACCGAGATTTTCCCTTCTGGATGGGAAATTGTAAATACAAGATTTACAGATTATGGTAATGTAAAATCAAGTTCCGCAAACTTTACAGATATTAAAGATGATCGTGTAAACTTCTATTTCCATTTAGAAAGTGGAAAAAGTAAAACATTTAATGTATTACTAAACGCATCGTATTTAGGCAAATATTACCTGTTTGGTGTACAAGCAGAAGCAATGTATGATGATAATTTCTTTACAAGAACTAAAGGACAATGGATTGAAGTGGTAAAATAAGATTTAAACTAGTTAGGATGTCACTCCCAAATTTTTGGGAGGAGCTCTAATTAAAATAATCAGGATTTCACTTAGGGTGAAATCCTGATTAAAATTGGTAGTGTTTGCTATTATGTATCTAACTCATTGAAGATTAATTTAAAACCAGAGTCCTTTAAAACTAATTAGAATTAATAAAAATAAGTGTTTTTCTGTGAATCTTTATTTTAAAGATAAAAGTGGTTTGGATTAATAACTCATGTTGTTAGAGTTTAGCTAATTGTTAAATATAAAAGTGCTTTTAAAAACACCTACTTATATGGTAGTTTTTACTAACTGATAGCGATTGTCTGTCCACGGAATAGAAAGTACTACAAGTAATTTTATTCATAAAGATTTTGATGATGCTTTGGATAGTGTGGTGAATTTTTAAATCCCGCGAAAATTTCATTTCGAGTGATGAAAAATTGTTGAACTGGAAATAACTCGCATAACATTTTTTATTTATTCAAAATTTATACAGCGAGTTATTTCCAGTTCAACAATTAGTAATCATCATCATAATTTTTTAAGATTTTTTCTTTAAAATCTTGCGAAATTATCAAACTATTGAAAATAATTTTTAACACCAAACTTATTTTGTTCTAAAAAAAGTTGTTTGAAAGAAGACATATTATTTTGTTCATAAAATAGAAGAATTGCCTTTTTATAATCTACTGAATCCACACTACGATAAGAAAGCGGGCAAGCATTATTACTGATAAGTAAAGCATTTCCAATCATTCTTCCTGTTCGTTTGTTGCCATCTTCAAAAGGTTGAATATAGGAAATTAAGACAATGGCTAAAAGTGCTTTTTCAAATCCATTATCTTTGGAATTAATTAAATTGCACATTTTTACAAGATAATCTTTTATCTGAAACTCATTGTCTAAAGGTTTATAAGCCGTTCCTGTAATCCCAACACCTCGCGAACGAATATTTTTACTCACTCCTAAATCCTTAATCAGTAACGAATGGACTTCTTCAATTACTCGCAAATTAAGGTTTTCCGCCAAATTTTTATTTTCTAATAAATAATTTAGAGCATCTTTGTGATTAAGAAGCATTTGAGTTTCTTCCTTAGATTTATTTTTTGCGGATTCTCGTTCTAAAAATAATTTTTCAGTTTCTAATAAAGAATAAGTATTTCCCTCAATTTGTGCGGATTTCCAACTCAATTCAATCGTTAATCGCTCCATTTCTTTTTTGTAAAGTGTTGGAGAAATATCTGAAATGTTTTTTTGATATTTTTCTTTTATTGATTTTAATAACTCCTTTTCTTCCGCAGTAAAAATATTAATATCTGCTAGTAAATCATACAATTTGTGATTGAAATTTTGAGTAGAATTTCTTTGGTCAGGTTCTTTTGTGAAATAAGTATCTAAATTTACTGGTACAAA
>WFMU01000305.1 GCA_015488935.1 Flavobacteriaceae bacterium
CCATTCTTATTTGGAGATAATACTAAAACTAGAATTGCAATTAATAATTGAAAAATAGTAAGTATCCAAGATTGCCTAAAATTTATAGATTCTTGTGCGTACTTGCTATAAATTGCCAAAACAGACCAAATTCCAATAATACTTACAAACAAAATAACACGTATTATGGAAAATGAATACCCACTTAGATGATAAGAAATCGGCAGATATATCAATTTCATAAAATAAGCAGTATTATCGTAATAAAAAAAGTAGGTATATACCAAAAATAAAGGAGCGAAAAAACCTACAAAAGGAATTAAAAAATATTTCCAATCTATTTTATTATACACAAAAATTGCCACAATGTTTAGTAGCATAAACAAGATACTCAACGGATAAAAAAGCACCGCAATACCAATCCAAAAGCCACTGTCAAATAATTTTTGTTTAGGTTCTAAATCCGTTCTTAAACTATAAATTCTCCGAAAAGATAAAAGCAAAAATAAATGTGCATACAAATAGTTATTTGCTGTAAATGCCGTACTAAAAAGACCAAATAATAAAACATAAAATAAAATACCCAAATCGGATTCTCTAGCAAGGTTATTTTTTGAAATAATAAAATTAAAAATCATAAAAGAACTCCAAACAAGAATAAAGCGGATTGTTTTATTTAAAAAAAATAACATCGAAAAAGAATCGATACCATGACTTATAATAGCAATAATATAAAAGATAAAGAGCAAAAGACTTAAAAAAATAAGATTTATTGGTTTTGTTCTATTAAAAAAATTGACAATCATAAATTATTTTATATTTTTGCAGCGTAAAAATGTTTTTTAACACTAATTTTACGAAAATAAAAACTTATTCAAAACTAACCTAAAAATTTAGGCGTTTTAAAAAAACAAAATTATGATTAACTTAAATATTTGGAGAGCAATTGGAGATTTTTGTACAAATGTATTGTTTTCTCCGTACGATTTTTTTAGAAATTTAAACAATAAAGAAGACTGGTGGACAGCCAATTTTGTTGGTATTGTTTTATTTTTAATCGGTGCTATTTTATTTATCTATTGGTTTAAACAATTATTTAAGTTTAAAGCAACTAACACAGAAGACTACGTAAAATAAAAAGTGGGCAGTAAAAATAAATTAAAACGATTTCGTGAAAACGAAACTTTTAAAAATGTCATACAACCAACAAGAGAAGAAGTTTTAGATAATTTTAAATGGAAAGGTAAATGGCAGCGTTTTTTTAATAATAGCAATCCGATTGTTTTAGAATTAGGATGTGGCAAAGGAGAATATACAGTAGCACTTGCACAAAAAAATCCGAATATTAATTATATTGGTGTAGATATTAAAGGAGCAAGATTTTGGCGAGGAGCAAAAACAGCTATCGAAGAAAACTTACCAAACGTTGCTTTTCTAAGAACACAAATAGAGTTAATTAACTTGTGTTTTGCTACCAATGAAGTGAGTGAAATTTGGATTACCTTTCCAGACCCACAAATAAAACACACAAGAATTGTACATCGATTAACAAATCTAACTTTCTTAAAAAAATACCATCAAATACTTAGCGATAAAGGAATTATTCACTTAAAAACAGATAGTGAATTTATGCATGGCTATACCTTAGGTTTACTACAAGGATTAGGGCAAGAGATTATATATGCACATCATAACATATACAATAATAACGAATCTCCTAAAGAAGCTACCGACATACAAACTTTTTATGAAAAACAATATTTAGAAAAAAATAAGGCAATTACCTACCTTAAATTTAAATTAGATTTTTAATTTAGAAAAAAGAGTACTTCTAAGCGTATCAAAAAATATTCGTAAAAGACTATCACTTATAACAAAAAAATGCTATATTTGAGGCTATTGTTGCCTTATATTGGCTTTTAATATTATTTAGTTATATACCTATGAGTGATAAAATCTACGTTTTAGACGGCGCATTACTAGAATGCAATATGGGTTTAAACCCAGCAAAGTTACTTGTAACCGAAAACCACAAAGTAAAAATTCAAGGAAAATTTAAAGCTACCGATGCAGATGTACAAGTACCTGCAACATTTGGTACCTGTAAATTAAAACCAACAAGTGGTGGTTATCTACCATGTGTTCCTGCATTACAAAAATGGATGAAAACTTCGCAAAAAGGAAAATTGGGAAGTAAAAAGTTTTTATTCGATTGCTCACAAACCATGTGTTCTACTGGAGGTATGGTTAAAGTAAAAGAGCCAATGCAAATAAATAGCATGGGAGGCATGACCGAAAAATTTAAAGATATTGCTTTAATGATTCCTGGTGCAATGCTAGGAAATACTAAGATACCACGTATCGTAGAAACCTATTGGATGAATGAAGACGAAACCAAAAGAATAAGAGAAGCCGATATTAAAACAAATGCAAAGATATTTGTAAGGACTGCTAATATGGATCCAGGGAAAAAAATAACCATAAAGGTAAAGGATAAAGACAATAAGGAAATAGAGAAAGGTAAAAAAGAATTTACATACTCAGGAACCGTAAAAGCTGACGGAACAGTTGCTTTGGAAATGGTTCCTATAAAAGAAGATTGGTTGAAAACTGAAAAAAAATAAGATTATGGGATTAACATTAGTCATCGATGAAATAATTGCAGAAGATAGAACTTATAGTTTTAATAAAACTTTACGCGTGGTTGACCCTAATCAATCTGAAGTTACTACAGTATATTTCGCAGAAAAAAAAGTAAAACTTATAGATGTAAAAGACGGAACACATACCTATACTTTTGGTGGAAATAATGATACAAGTACTAGTGCAAAAAAAAGTAAAGTTGCTGGAGCCATTCAAACAAATGTTAAGACTGTTTTAAATGGACAAAACAAAAGAGTTCGAAAGTTAGATGATATTATAACAAAACTAACTGAAGATTCGTACAGTAGTGGAGATACCGTTACTTTTGATGTATATAAAAAAGAACAAAAAAAAGAAACCCATTATAAAAAAATAAATACCGAAAGCATTGGACATGATG
>WFMU01000306.1 GCA_015488935.1 Flavobacteriaceae bacterium
ATTTAATACTTTGCTCTGTATTATATTGCTCTGCGTAATAACACAATAATAAATTTCTTTATGCACTCAAAACAATAGATAGATTTACAAAAAAAATAGTAAAACAAAAAAACTATGCTTACAGCAATCTTAGTAGATGACATGCCAAATGCACTACAACTTTTACAAAATGATATTGAAATGTATCATCCAGAAATTACCATTATTGCTACGGCTAGAAGTGTGGTTGAAGCTGCCAAAGTCTTACGCAAACAACAACCTGATATTCTATTTTTAGATATTATGCTTGGTGATGGTACTGGTTTTGATGTTTTGGAGATTTTCCCAGAATTAAAATCCAAAATTATTTTTGTTACTGCTAGTGACGAATTTGCCATCAGAGCTTTTAAATTTGCTGCGATAGATTATGTTTTAAAACCATATTCTGAAGAGGAATTAACACAAGCAATTTGCAAAGCTAAAAATCAGATTCAGCCGAATAATGAGCGTTTGTCTATTTTAAAAGATACGCTTTCTACACCACACGAAAAACCAAAAAAAATATCCTTACACACTTTAGATAAAATTATTATTGTGGATTTAGAGGATATCATTCGATGTGAGTCAGATAGTAACAATACCATTTTTTATTTACAAAATGACAGTAAAATATTTGTAACCAAAACCTTAAAATATTTTGCCGATATGCTTAAGCGTTACGATTTTATAAGAGTACATCAAAGTCACTTGGTAAATCTGCAATTTATTAAAGAATTTATTAAAACCGATGGTGGTTATTTATTGATGAAAAATAATAAAACCGTACCTGTTTCGGTTCGTAAAAAAGCAGAAGTTATTGATATTTTGGGAAAATATTTGTAGCATGGAAAATATCTAGTAATATTATATATTAAAACAATTATGAAAAACATAATCTACATCTTATTATTACTATTTTTATTTCAAAATTCAAGCTGTAAAAAAACTTCTAAGAGTTTAAAGAAAACAACCGAAATAACTAAAACAGATAGTACAAAAAATATAAAAACAGTAAACAATCTGTTTGTTAAAGCAAAAAATGGACTAAACTACAGAGATAAACCTAATGGGAAAATTTTAGGTAAATTTTTATATAACAAACAGCTGCATATTATTGCAAAAACAAATAGTACAGACGAAATTTCTGATAATGGTAAATTAATAAAAGGGCGTTGGGTAAAAGTATTGGAAGATAAAAATATAGTTTATGTTTTTGATGCCTATTTAACTAATTGGAAAGATGTAAGTCAATTAATTAATGAAAATGAGTTTTATATAAATATTGATAGTTTATATAAAAGAAAAGTACAGGAATTTAAAAATGACACAACCGAAATTAAAGAGATAAATATTAAAAAATTTGTTACCATAAGTAACATTCGGAAAGAAGAATTTGAAAACGTTTTTAAACAAAATATTAAATCTAAAGAAGTAGATAGTATTACTAAAAACAACAATAAAATAACTATTAATTGTTTAGATGGAAAGACAAAAAAATTTGAAGATATAAATACCGATATTGATGAGGAAGCCGAAGTTTTTCACTACAGCACCACATTTGAAAAAATAAAATCTCACCTAATAATAAGTTCTGGATGGGAATGGGGAGATTATTATTTAGTTAATTACGAAACATGTAAAACTATTAAACTTAATGGATTTCCAATTTTTAATTCCGATTATTCTAAAATGATTTGTATAAATGATGACCTTGGTGATGAAGGAATTTTTTTAAATTCTTACGATGGAACTAATGTGAAATTAAGGTATCATATAGATATTCCTTTTACACCTAGTAGAAGTGTTTTATATAAAAATATTTTTTTTATGGAATTAGTATCTGAATGGAATGATGGAAAACAAAATAAAATTTCTACCCAATATTTTAAGATGACTTTTAAGGAATTTTTAAACTAAAAAAAGAAACCAAGTATTACTACGATTTGAATAATCCAGAAATGGATTTTCTAGATTTGGAGTTTTAAATGGGTAAACAATTTGCCCATAATCTAATCAATACAATCTACTAATAATACCACCTCTTACAACCCCAAATTTTTAACCTCAATAACTTCTGCAGCAATACTTACCGCAATTTCTTCTGGTGTTTGGCTTTTTATTGGTATGCCAATTGGAGCGTAAACGGCATCTAATGTGTTGTTTGTAAAACCAGCCTCTCTCATCATTTCAAACATTGTTTTTATTTTTACTTTAGAACCCAAAACAC
>WFMU01000307.1 GCA_015488935.1 Flavobacteriaceae bacterium
AGAAGAGATAAATCTTTTAAAAGGATATTTAGAAATTGAAAAAATGCGATTTGGTAAAGATTTCTATTTTAATTTTTTTATCGATGGTAATTTAGATTTAAATAATACAAATATACCAACCATGCTTTTGCAACCTATTGTAGAAAATGCGGTAAATCATGGTTTGTTTCATAAAGAAGGTAAAGGTGTTATCGAAATTTTCTTTACTTTTATAAGCCAAAAATCTTTTGAAGTAATAATTGTTGACGATGGAGTAGGTGTAAAAAAATCAAAAGAGATACAGCAACAATCGTTAAAAAATAACAGCGTAAAAAAAACAAACTCCACCATGGTTTTAAACGAGCGAATAGCATTACTAAACCAATCTAAACGATGGTACGTTAGTTATAAATTAACCGAAAATAGTGGCACTTCGGTACAATTAATTTTTACTAAAAATGACTAAAATAAGAGCAATTTTACTAGATGATGAAGAAAAAGCTTTGGAGAGTTTACAATTAAAAATTACTCGTTTTTTTCCTGAAATTGAGATTGTGGAAACAATTTTAAATCCTGAAAAGGCAATTAATGTAATAAATAGATTACAACCAGAATTGGTTTTTATTGATATTGAAATGCCAGTTTTAAGTGGTTTTGATGTTTTGTCTAAGATAAAAAATCCTATTTTTGAAGTTATCTTTGTTACTGCTTATAGCAATTATGCTATTGAAGCCATACAACATTGCGCCATTGGTTATGTAGTAAAACCAATTGATAATGATGAACTAAAACAAGCAATAAATAATGCGATAAAAAATATTACACAAAAAACAGCATTTCAAAAAAACACACAATTATTAGAGTATTTGAGCGGTAATAACGGGCAAAATAGTATTGCTATTCCTTCGCAGAAAGGTATAAGTTTTATTAAAATTAAAAACATTATTCGCTTTGAGGGTGTAGATGGTTATACCAAAATATTTATAAAAGATGAATCGCCAATATTAAGTTCGTATAGTATTGGTAAATTTTGTAAGTTGGTTCAAAATCAATCGTTTTACTTATGTCATAAATCGCATTTGATAAATCTAAATTTTGTAGTTTCTATTTTAAAAGAAGGTATGATTGAACTAAGTGACCGCAGTAAAATTCCAATTGCAAAATCTAAGCGTTCTGCGTTTATTTTACGTATGCAAGGTTTGTAATTGGTTTAAACGTTAAAATACGATTATAAAATAATACCAACTATTTTACTTTAAAATTTAATTCGTGTTGTTTAAAAAAATAGTATAACAAAAAAAGACTGTCATTGCCAACAGTCTTTTTTTGTTATTTAAGATTAAATTAATCTACTAAAATAATTATTTTATTTTCACTCATTTCAATAGTTCCAGATTCAATCGCTAACCAAGTACCATTATCATCTCCTTTAGTAAATTTATCTTGGTATGCTTCATCAACAGTAAAATTACCATAGATTTTCACATTTCCTTTTTGCAATAAAGATACTATAGGTGCGTGATTATTTAACATTTGGAATGCTCCGTTAATACCAGGTACAGCAACAGAATCTACTTCTGTTTGTAATAATACTGCTTCTGGTGATACTATTTCTAATTGCATTTTTGTTTATTTTAAGATTAAGATTCGGCTAACATTTTTTCTCCAGCTTCAATTGCATCTGCAATAGAACCACGTAAGTTAAATGCTGCTTCTGGATATTTATCTAATTCTCCATCCATAATCATATTAAATCCTTTAATTGTATCTTTAATATCAACTAACACACCAGGAATACCAGTAAACTGTTCTGCTACGTGGAATGGTTGTGATAAGAAACGTTGCACACGTCTTGCTCTATGTACGATTAATTTATCTTCTTCGGATAATTCTTCCATACCTAAAATTGCAATAATATCTTGTAATTCTTTATATTTTTGAAGTGTTTCTTTTACTCTTTGCGCTGTATTGTAGTGCTCATCTCCTAAAATTTCTCTATTTAAAATTCTTGAGGTTGAATCTAATGGATCTACAGCAGGATAAATTCCTAATTCTGCGATTTTACGAGATAATACGGTTGTAGCATCTAAGTGAGCAAATGTTGTAGCTGGTGCTGGATCTGTTAAATCATCAGCAGGTACATATACGGCTTGTACAGAGGTAATAGATCCTTTTTTAGTGGATGTAATACGTTCTTGCATGGTACCCATCTCTGTTGCTAATGTTGGTTGGTAACCTACCGCAGATGGCATACGTCCTAATAATGCAGATACTTCAGAACCTGCTTGTGTAAATCTAAAGATATTGTCGATAAAGAATAAGATATCTTTTCCTTGACCGTCACCTGCACCATCTCTAAAATACTCTGCAATTGCTAATCCAGATAATGCAACACGTGCACGTGCTCCAGGTGGTTCGTTCATTTGTCCAAATACGAAAGTAAGTTTCGATTCTTTTAGAGCAGACATATCTACTTTATCTAAATCCCATCCACCTTCTTCCATAGATTTATTAAATGCTTCTCCGTATTTTATAATTCCAGATTCTAACATTTCACGTAATAAATCATTTCCTTCACGAGTTCTTTCTCCAACTCCTGCAAACACAGATAAACCTCCATGTCCTTTTGCTATATTATTAATTAATTCTTGAATCAGTACGGTTTTACCAACACCTGCACCTCCAAATAGTCCAATTTTACCTCCTTTTGCATAAGGTTCAATAAGGTCAATTACTTTAATTCCTGTAAACAATACTTCTGTTGCGGTTGATAAATCTTCAAATTTTGGTGCTTCTCTGTGAATTGGTAGTCCATTATCTCCATCTTTAGGCAGTGCTTTTAATCCATCAATAGGGTCTCCACTCACGTTAAATAAGCGTCCGTAAATATCTTTACCTACTGGTACTTGTATTGGACTTCCTGTTGCAATTACTTCGTGTCCTCTACTAATACCGTCTGTAGAATCCATTGCTATTGTTTTTACCGTGTCTTCTCCTACGTGTTGTTGTACCTCTAAAACAATAATTGATCCGTCTTTTTTATGGATTTCTAAGGAATCATAAATTTTAGGAAGTTCTGCTCCAGATTCAAATACTACATCGATAACAGGACCAATAATTTGTGCGATTTTACCAGTAACTTTAGTCATTTATTTCTATTTTATTTGTTTAAAGATAGTCGTCTAAAGTATTCTTACTTTAGTTCTAATTTTCAAGCTGCAAAGATAATTATATTTAGTTAATATTAAAACAATTATTACACAAAATAATAGTTAAAAAAAATGCTTCGAAATATTCGAAGCATTTTTACTAAAATAATACACTTTAAGTAATCTTAGTTGTGTGTATGTATTAGTTATTTATTGTCCAAGATAAGAAATATTGCGATCCTACATTACCAGCACCTACCGCACTTCTATAATCTTTTCCTCCAATATTAGTACCTCCTAATTTGAATACCGATTTCCATTTTGGAAATGCATAATTAATCATTGCATCTGCAGTAAATCTTGCATCAACCATTGCATTAGCGATACTAGATTCCCATAAAAACTCTGTTCCATAACGTCCATTTACATTAAATCCGAAGTTTTTATATACATTATTACTTCCTAAAGATAATTTTATTTTATGTTCTGGCGTGTTAAATCCTGCTCTAAAGTCTGGGTCTGATGCTTGGTCAAAATTAAATTTAGACCATGTATAACTCAATCCTACTTTATATTTTTCTGCAAATTTTGTAGATATTCCAATTACTGCTCCGTACGAAGAAACATCTGCTTTTGAGTTTGTATATGTTTGGAATGGTTGGATATAGTCTTTATTAAATCCACCTCCAGATGCTAAACTTGATAATGTTCCTACGGCATCTGCAAGACCAGAAGTGTTTAATGCACTTCCGTTAACTGGAGATAATACTGTTTTTAGGCTAATAAATCCATCATATTTATTGTAATAACCGTTTAAATCTATAGCAAATTTTCCTAATTTACCACGGTATCCAACATCAATAGCAGTTACTTTTTCTGGTTTAACTAATTCTGTTTTTGTAGATTTTAATAAACTTCCTGAGTGGTTTATTATTGCTAAACCTCCTGCTTGTTGTGGTGTAAGTGTTCCACCAGACGCAACAATTAATGCAGTAACATCTGCTACAAATTGTGGTGTTTGTGAATAAGCTCCTGCAGAGTTTGCAAAAGCAGTAAAAGAGGATACTGAATATGCATCGTTGTATGCGTTGTAACCTGTTAAACTAGTTTCTGGTAAGTCTCTTGTTAAATTGTCTGGAGCAGAACCAACTAAAATTGCTCTACCAACATTAAATCCAATGTATTGATCTTGCGTTGTTGGGTTTCTAAATCCTGTTTGATAAGATGCTCTAAAGTTATGTTGTTTATTATCTCCTGCTGCATAGTTGATAGATGCTCTTGGCGAAATATTTGCGTCAAAATTTTGTGCTTTGTCATAACGTGCAGAAACAGATAATTTTAAACGGTCATCGTTAAATTTCTTTACAGCTTGTACATAAGCTCCAATTTCATCGTACTCAATTGCTCCGTCATAATCTGTAAAAATAGTACCATCAGAGTTTAATGCGTATCTTCTCCAAGAACCACCAACTTGTAAGTCAACAGCTTTATTTAATAATTTACTAAAATTGTAATTTCCTTCACTTACATAAACTCTTGATCTATCTATAAACTTAGAGCCTTTTGTAACATCTGGGTCGTTTGTAATTTGATTATAAGCAGTGTTAAATGCTCGTGTTCCTGGTTGTAGTGTTACATGAGAATCTGCATAAGCTCTTGCTGCTGCATGTGCTGCTGCTGCATTATTTCCATTGGCATTCCAATTTGCTCCAAAAACGGCAGCATAAGTTCCAAACCAAGTTCCTGCATTAATTTTACTCATATTAATACCTGTAAAACGTAAATCGTAAGAGTCTTTTGCGTCTTCTGTTGTCATATAACCTCTAATAAAGAAATCTTCATTTTTAAGTTCAATTTTTGCTTGTTGCATAATAAAGTTTTTTAATTGGTATCTATTTGCTCCTTGATAGATAGTATTTCCTTTACCTACACGGTAGTTTCCAATTATTTCGAAGTCATTTCCAAACGGACGATAATTTAAAGATAAATCCGTTTTAATACTTCTCGCTTTATAGTCTGTTAAGTCTTGTTCTAAATAACCTGTTCTTGCAACATTTCCAATAGTTCCAGCAGGAACTGGTGCGCCACCAGCAGCAGCTAACATCTCCATATTTAAACCTAATGGTCCAAGAGCTGCATTTGAAGTAATTTCATCACCGTAAATATTCAATCCGTCGTGTGCTGGATTTGTACCTATTGGTATAATTTTATCTGCTTCACCTGCTTTAAAGGTGTCTTGATAAGCGTTAGTGTCATTGGCAACCCAATCGGTACCTTCTAAGTAAGAAAAAGATGCTTTTGCAGCAAATTTATCACTAAAAGCATGTGCTGCTCTAATTCCAGCATCATAGTAAGGGTCTGTTCCACCTGCTTTAGAAGTGGTAACTCCTCTTTTACCATAAACACTTATTCCTTGGTGGTCAAATGGATTTTTACTAGTCATAAATAAAATACCATTAAAAGCATTTGCACCGTATAATGCAGAGGATGCTCCAGGTAGTAATTCAACAGAATTTACATCTAGCTCATTCATTCCAATTAAATTTCCCATAACAAAGTTAAGTGCTGGAGATGAGTTGTCCATACCATCGACTAACTGTACAAATCTTGTATTTGCAAAAGTTGCAAATCCTCTTGCGTTAACAGAATTAAAAGTTAAACTACTTGTATTTACATCTACTCCTTTTAAATTTTCTATACTGTTATAGAAACTTGCAGATGCAGTGTTTTTTATATCTCTTGTATCCATTCTTTCGATAGTTACAGGAGATTCTCTCACACTTTCGGGTGTTCTTGATGCAGAAACAACAACTTCATCTAATTCAGAAGCATTCTCGCTTAAAGAAATATCTGTGGTTTGATTTGCTTTTGTGATTGAAACTGTTTTTTTAGCATATCCTAATGTTGTAACAACAACGTCAAATGGTGGTTCTTGATTTACTTTTAACGTATAATTACCATCAAAATCGGTAGTTGTTCCTAAAGATTTACCAACCACTTTAATATTAACTCCAGGAAGTGGTTCTCCTGATTTTGCATCTTTCACATTTCCAGAAACTGTTGTTTGCGACAACATTGTTACACTAAAAAGTAATGAAATTGCAATAAATAATAATTTTCTCATTTGTATCTTAATTTGATTAATATGGGTGCAAAGTACAAAAAAAATTTTATTCTTAATAGCATAAATAGTATTTCGCTGTATTAAATCTTTTTTGTAAACTATTTTGACTATATAATAAGGTGTATAAATTTTTGCCATTCTAATTTTCCTATTTCTAACTGTGATTTTATATTTGGCTTGGTTATAAACGTGGTTCGGTATAAAATCCAATTTACAGAAATCCGATAAGAGATAAAATTTTATACAAAAAAGATGGCTTTTGTTTGGTTTTTATTTGGGTTTGATGAATTTTTACATATATTTCTCCAAACATCCTTAAAATAGTTAGCTATTCCTTCAAAAATTTGTATTTGTTTATGTAAAAATTTATGCAAACTGTAAATGAAATTTACATTTAACTCGTGTTTTAACATCTTTTCTGTCAGTAAGTCGCTTTAAAAAAAATATACGAACTAGTATTGCTATATAAAGAAATAATCGTACTTTTGCAAACTCTTTAGAGTAAAGAGGAATGTTTAATAAATAAATAAAACGAGTGAACACACTAAGTTACAAAACTGTATCTGCTAATAAAGCCACTGTAAATAAAGAATGGTTATTAGTTGATGCTGAAGGACAAACATTAGGTAGGTTGGCTTCTAAAGTTGCAAAACTTATAAGAGGAAAATACAAACCTAATTTTACACCTCACGTTGATTGTGGAGACAATGTAGTCATTATCAATGCAGAGAAGATTAAGTTAACTGGTAACAAATGGGCAGACAAAACATACGTTCGTCATACAGGTTATCCAGGAGGTCAGAGAACCCTTTCTGCCACTGAATTATTTGGAAAAGATCCAATACGTTTGGTTGAAAAAGCAGTTAAAGGTATGTTACCAAAGAATAAATTAGGAAGAGCTATTTATAAAAATTTATATGTTTATACTGGTAATGAACATAATCAAGCTGCTCAAAATCCTAAAGCTATTAACCTAAACGAAATAAAATAATATGGAAATTATTCATAAAATAGGTAGAAGAAAAACTGCTGTTGCTCGTATTTATATGAGTGAAGGTAAAGGAAATATTACTGTTAATGGTAAAGAAATCGATAATTATTTCTCTACAGACACATTGCGTTATAAAGTTTCTCAACCATTAATGCTTACAGAAAATTTAGAAAAATTTGATATTAAAGCAAACGTTTTTGGCGGAGGTATTACTGGACAAGCAGAGGCTATAAGATTAGCTATTTCTAGAGCTTTAGTTTCTTTAGATGAAGAAAATAGACTTCTTTTAAAACCAGAAGGTTTATTAACTAGAGATCCTAGAATGGTTGAACGTAAAAAATTCGGTCAGAAAAAAGCACGTAAAAAATTCCAATTCTCAAAACGTTAATCTCGACTTTATTCGATATGACAAAAATTGGTTTTATTACAAATTTAAAATTATTAAAAAGTTATTGTTTGAGTTTAGCATCCAAATAAATTAAGACTCTTAAAAAAGGCTACTTAATTATTGCTAAATCTTACGGAACGTAAACTAAACAAAATGGAAAATATAGAAGTAAAAGACTTGTTAGAAGCAGGTGTTCACTTTGGACACTTAACAAGAAAATGGAATCCTAATATGGCACCTTATATATACACCGAGCGTAGTGGTGTGCATATTATTGATTTATACAAAACCGTTGCTAAAATTGAAGAAGCACAAAAAGCACTTCAAAAAATAGCTGCATCTGGAAGAAAAATTCTTTATGTTGCAACTAAAAAACAAGCAAAAGACATCGTTGCTGATAAAGCAAAATCTGTAAATATGCCTTATATTACCGAAAGATGGCCAGGAGGAATGTTAACAAACTTTGTTACCATCCGTAAAGCCGTTAAAAAAATGGGGCAAATTGATAGAATGAAAGTAGATGGCTCTTTTGACGCATTATCTAAAAGAGAAAAATTACAAATTAATCGTACTAGAGAAAAACTAGAAAAGAATTTAGGTTCTATTACAGATATGACTCGTTTACCTGGAGCGTTAATCGTTATCGATATTAAACGTGAACATATTGCTATTGCAGAAGCTCGTAAATTAAACATTCCAGTCTTTGCAATGGTAGATACTAATTCTGATCCTAGATTAGTAGATTTTGTAATTCCTTCTAACGATGATGCCTCTAAATC
>WFMU01000308.1 GCA_015488935.1 Flavobacteriaceae bacterium
TCAAACTTCTTTTTAACGGAAACTTTGCTTTCTTTAGATGTGTTTTTAACTGCTTCAAAATGAATATTTTGCGATTCTATTCCTTTATTATCAGGTATAGATAAAAAAACGTTTAGTTCTTTTTGGATAGATTTTAAAAAATCTTGTTCTTTAGACTTATAGTCTTCTTTTTCTGAAATTTTCATACTAAAAGGGGATTTAGTGATTAATAATCTGAACCAAAAGTAGTAAAAAAAAACAACACTACGTTGTTTATTATAAAAAAAAACAAAAAGGCTTTATTTTAAGCAATTCCAAATCACATCGTTAGGGAGTGTTGCAAGTAGGTGTATGGGTGTTTTTTTAACAGGATGCATAAATGTAATTTTATACGCATGTAAATGTATGCCACCATCTTTGTTACTCCTTGGAAATCCGTATTTTAAATCTCCTTTTATAGGGCAGTTTATAGCAGATAATTGTGCTCTTATTTGATGATGTCTTCCTGTTTCAAGGTCAATTTCAAGAATAAAATAACGTTCTAGTTCCTTAATAATACGATAATGTAAGATTGCTTTTTTTGTATCTTTAGTTACATTACAAAACACAGTTGCTTTGTTGTTTTTTGGATTTTTTCTTAAATAATGGACGAGTGTTCCCTCTTTATTTTGAGGTTTATTTTTTACTACGGCTAAATATGTTTTTTTTATTTCTTTATCACGTAGCATTTTATTTAGACGAGAGAGTGCTTTAGAAGTTTTAGCAAAAATAACAAGGCCGCTTGTTGGTCTATCTAATCTATGTACTACACCTAAATATACATTACCAGGTTTGTTGTATTTGTGTTTAATGTATTCTTTAACTACTTCGCTGAGAGATTTATCCTTAGTTTTGTCTCCTTGTACAATATCGCCAACTCTTTTATTAACAATAATAAGGTGATTATCTTCATAAGCAATAATAAGATTCTCTTTGGTAGAATTTATTCTCAAAATATATCTTATTTAGTGTTAAGGTCGTTGTTTACCTTATTAATAAAATTTAAAATATCATTTTTACCACTACAAGTAACCGACGAAGATGTAAAATAAGTAGGCATTGTTTCCCAATATTGTAACATTTCTTTTTTATATATTGTAATATTTTTTTGAATTTGTGTTTTAGATAGTTTGTCTGTTTTTGTAAAAATAATACAGAAAGGGATACTGTGTTCTCCTAAAAACTGCATGAACTCAAGGTCAATTTTTTGAGGGCGATGTCTGCTGTCAATTAATACAAAGGTGCAAACTAATTGCAATCTTTTACTAAAATAATCATAAATAATATCTTGAAATTTGCTTCTAGCTTTTTTTGATACTTTCGCATAGCCATAGCCAGGCAAATCTACCAAAAACCATGTTTTATTAATGATAAAATGATTAATAAGCTGTGTTTTTCCGGGCTTATTTGAGGTCTTTGCTAAATTTTTGTTGTTGGTAAGCATATTAATTAAGGAAGATTTTCCAACATTAGATCTTCCAATAAATGCATATTCAGGTAATTGTTCTTGTGGACATTTATTGACATTGGTATTGCTAATAACAAAAGTTGCATTTTTAATATCCATGGAACGTAAAATAATTTTACTGTTAAAAGTTTTGTTTACTCAACCAATCGTCAATAACTTCATTAAATTTATCTGGATGTTCCATCATTGGAGCATGACCACATTTGTCAATCCAATACAAAGTAGAATTTGGTAACAAAGTATTAAACTCCTCTGCGACATCTGGAGGTGTAACTTCGTCATTTTTACCCCAAATTAAACACGTAGGTATTTTTATTTTTGGTAAATCTTTAGCCATATTATGTCGTATTGCACTTTTTGCAATTGCTAAAGTTCGTACTAATTTTCTTCTATCGTTAATCGTTGCAAAACTCTCATCCACAATTTCTTTTGTGGCAATTTTACTATCAAAAAAGACATCTTGTACTTTCTTTTTTACATATTCATAATCACTTCTTCTAGGAAAACTTCCGCCCATTGCATTTTCGTATAAACCAGAGCTACCTGTTAATATCATTCCCATAACATCCTCTGGATACATTTTAGAAAAATACAAAGCAACATGACCACCAAGCGAATTGCCCATTAAAATATATTTATCTATTTTTTTAAATGCAATAAAAGTTTTAACAAATTTTGCTAAATTTTTTACATTAGTTTTTAATAGCGGTAAATCATATATAGGCAATTCAGGCATTAAAATGCGATATCCCTTTGGAGGGAAATGGTTAAAAACCCCTTCAAAATTACTTAGATTCCCCATTAATCCATGAAGTATAATTATTGTAGTTCCTTGACCTACTTCTAGATATTGAAAACCACCTTCTTTTTTTAATTCTTTATTCATTAAAACATGCTGTTTAAATCAAGTTGCAAAGATAATCATTTTGTTTCAAAATACAATTATTATTGAAAATGACCCCAAATAAATACAGTTATTTTTTTTTGTAA
>WFMU01000309.1 GCA_015488935.1 Flavobacteriaceae bacterium
ACTTTTAGGTATTAAAACTTAAATGTAAATTTTAACATATAATTTGTTCCTAATTGTCCCATTTGAGTTACTTCAGAACTGTATTGAAATCTTCCATTTGCACTTCTTAAATCGTTTGGATTATTTTTTCCATTGTGTAAAATATCTGGATATACATCAAATATATTATTTGCTAATAATGTTGCGCTAAATTTATCTGAAAAATCATATCCAATAGAGTAATCGGTTACAATTTTTGCAGAATGTACTTGGTCATCTGGAGCAGATTCTCCTAATGCAGCAGGTGTATTTCCGGCAACGGTTACTTCACCAAAACGTGTATTATTTAATCCAAAGTTAAAATTATTAACACTATAGTTTAGTCCTAATGAAATTTTAGATTTAGGTCTTGCATCGGTAATACGTAACTCTTCTCTATGGTCAAATATTTGGTAGCCATTGTCTGCTAATATTTTAGGATTAGCAATTGCACCATCAATTTTCGTATTGTTAAAGTTCATTGCTAAATTAGCTCCAAATTTACCTGAACCTAACGGTACATTATAGTCTGCTACTAAATCCATTCCTGTTGTTTTGGTATTTACTGCATTTATAAAGAACTGTAAGGCTAATACATCGTTATCAATTAAAATTTGTTCTACAGGATCTGAGCCATCTAATGTTCCATCTAAAGGTTTAATTTGTGATGAGAATAATACGCGATCGTCCACTTTTATTTGGTAAATGTCTGCACTTAAGTTTAGTTTTCCAAATTTAGCTGTTGCTCCAATAGAGAAATTTTGTGATGTTTCTGCATGTAAATTTGGTACTCCTAATCCTCTTACTGCTTCCGAATCATTAGGTAATGTTCCTTGCAATTGTGGATCTGGATTTGGAGCTACAATAATATATTGTGTTAATTGAATATATCTTTGGTGTAATGTTGGTGCTCTAAATCCTGTACTTGCAGATGCTCTAATAGCTGCATTATCTCCTATTTTATAACGTCCATTTATTTTCCAAGAGAAGTTATTACCAAAATCGGTAAAGTCTTCGTAACGTATTGCTGCTCCAATAAGTAACGCTTTGGTAATATCGTAATCTAATCCTGCATAGGCTGCAACATTAGAACGATCTACGTCCATTGCTTCAGCTGGTTTAATTCCTGCAAAAGAATCGGAACCACCTCCATAATAAGATATTTCGTCTCCTTTATGTCCTTTATAGTATTCTTTTTTGTATTCTAATCCAAATGAAGCACTTACTTGTTCGTTAAATGATTTACTAAAATCTAAATTGGTTACAAAGTTACTAAATGCATAACCTCCTGGATGGAATGTTCTTGGTGATGTTCCATGGTCTGCTAAATAATCTCTATTTACAGAACGGTTTACGGTATAGTCAACATAATTTCTACCATAAGTTGCACTTAAGTCTGTTTTAAATCCAAATAAGTCAAATTTAAAACCTGCTACATTCATATTGTCTTTAATGTCTGTTTCGAATGTTGGATGGTATCCTTGAAAATCTTCAAAAGCAGTTATAAATTCTGCTTGTTGGACATCTGGTCTCCAATATGGAGCTCTATAATAGGCAAAACTACGTCCATCTCTTTGTGTAAATGTATGGAATGTATAAAACTCTGCATTCTCTCCTAAAGGATAGCTAAAGTTTGCTAAAGCAGATTTTTTCTTTAGGTCTGGTTGCCCAACTATCATTCCTATTTCTGGATTTTCTGCAATCCAATCTACTAAATTTCCGTAGTAAGTATTGTCTCTTATAAAGTCTGGGTCTGCAGAACCTCCAGGGTAATCGGCTGCATTTGGTGCTGTTGGTGGTGCATCGTGTGCTACACCTGCTCTATTTGTTAATTTTTGGTTGTAGTATTCTAAACTCAAATTTAATTTTGCTTTGTCACCTACGTTAAAAGTTCCATTATAGTCAATTCCCATATTAAAACCGTCTCCTGCACTTGTAATACCTGCGTGTGTATTTACTTCGGAATAATCTACGTCGTCTTTTAATATGATATTTATTACACCTGCAATTGCATCGGAACCATATTGTGCAGATGCACCGTCTCTTAATACTTCAATTCTTTTTACTGCGGATGTTGGAAATGATTTTAAATCGATACCTACTTCTCCTTTTCCAGGTGTACCGTTTAGGTAAATTTGTGCAGATTGTTTCATTCTTTTTCCATTCATTAAAACCAAGGTTCTACTTGGACCTAATCCTCTTAAATCTGCTGGGTCAAAATGTGCAGTTGCATCTGATATTGCTTGTGTTGCAGAGTTAAATGATGGTACTTTATAAGTAAGCATTTGTTCTACTTGTACCTTACCACTACTCTGTAATTCTTTTACACTAATATTGTCAATTGGTACTGGAGAATCTAGTACGGTTCTTGGTTTTGCTCTGTTTCCTGTAACCACAATTTCATCTAGTGATAATCCTGTTGGCATGGTTACATTAAGCTTGGCAGAACCATCCATTAATTTAGATACCGTTTCAAAACCTACAGATGAAAATTCTAACACATCGCCTTTTTTTACGTTAAGGGAATATAGTCCATCAAAATCGGTGCTTGTTCCTGTAGATGTTCCTAATACTTTTACAGATACTCCAGGTAATGGTTGACCATCTTCGTCGCTAACCGTACCAGACACTTTATATTGTGCATGCATGGTAAACGACAACATTGTTAAAACTAATAATAAGGTAATTTTTGTCTTCATAAAATAGTTATTTAAAGTTAATATAAATTCAAATATAGTTATTAATTTCTTATTTTTTTAACATTTAAATAACATTTTAATAATATTCATAGATAAAAAATACTAATCTGTTATAATTTTAACATTATTTAAGAGTTAAGTATTTGTTTGTTAAAGGCTTTATTTATATAAAAAACGGTAAGTGTCTTGAAAAATAAAATAGTACTTAAATTCTACTTTTCTTCTCTTTTATTTATTTTGCTGTTGTGTAACTTAAGTTACAAAAAAAGACGGTTTTAAATGGTAAATGGTAATTGATGATTGATGATTGATGATTGATGATTTAATAAGGATGAATTAATAAAAAAAGTCAACACTATTAAGAAAGTTTAATAAGATTAGGTAGAGCTGTTTTGGCAAAACAGCTCTACTTTGATAAAAACAGCTTTACTTTGGTAAAATGGCTTTACCTACAATGGATTTTTATTTAAACCGAGCAGAAATGTTTAGGTAATTAAAATAAATAGTCATTTATACCTAGTACATTATTTGTAAAATATTGTTTTAAAAAGTCTTTTGTAAACACTTGATTTCCTGCAATTTTTTCATTTTTAAGTATTTTTACAATATCTAATTTTAGATAATCTTCTAACATGGGTTTTGATATATTCCGGTAACTGTAATGCCAAGATTCGTACTTGTATCCTGTTCTAAATTTATTGTTTGTATATACTCGATAAAATCCATATTTATGTGCATTTTCATCCATCCAAGTAAGGTATTTACTATGTGTTACTTTGTTATTTAGAAATTTTTTGTTGTAATCTGCCAAATCAACATCTGTTCCCCAATGGTGTCTTGATGTTCCTGGTATGGCAGAGTATTCTTTAACTTTATTTACAGCTTCTTTTACGGAGTAACCTGCTGCTCTAAACGTATTAAATTTTCTGCTCCAAATTTTATTTTGATGTGCAAAGCTTCGGTATGCAGATACTACATAGATTCGTACACCACTTACCAACGCGTCTTTTTTCATCTTTTCGAGTGCCAAATATGCTTCTTTTTGCATTTTATATCTCTTACCATAGAGTTTTATTTTTTCTTTTCCAATAAGCATGTCTTTGGAATACTTTTTTCTTTTACTTGCAAATATGGTAGGTGAAAACAAAGCAAAACTTGCCAAAATGCTACTTTTAATAAAAAAACGTCTATTTTGCATCTATAATTTTTTATACATGAGATAATGATAGCAAACATGTTCTATATAAAACCGCTCTCCTTCTATTTGAAATCCTTGTTTTTTATAAAAATCAACAACCTGTTCTCTTGCATTACACCAAAGTATTTTTGCTTCTTTAGCGTTACTAATTTTTATTACTTTTTGTACTAAGGTCTTTCCTATTCCTTTATTTTGTGCATTTGTAGCAACTGCCATACCTCGCAATTGCATTTGTTTTCCTTGAAACAATGGATTTTCATTCTCCATTAAGGTAATAATACCAATATTTTTATCTGCATCAAAAGCTCCGTAGTGTACTGTTTTCTCATCAAAATCTCCTTGATATTGGTAAATATAATCGGCATTTGTTTTTAATACTTCTAAACGAAGTGTATAGGTTTCTATTGGCGTTATCTGCTTAATCGTAATCATAAAAAATCTTATGTCTTTTTTCTTGCCTCTTGCTTCTTTTTTCTTGCTTCTTACTTCTTGCCACTCCACACTACATTCCAGTAAAATTACTTGGTGTAATTGCTTTTAACTCTGTTTTAATACTTTTAGAAACGTCTAAACCATCAATAAAATCACTTATGGTTTTTTGTGTTATTTTTTCGTTTGTTCTTGTAAGTGCTTTAAGTGCTTCGTACGGATTTGGATAGGTTTCTCGTCTAAGTATGGTTTGAATTGCTTCGGCAACTACTGCCCAATTTGCTTCTAAATCGTCTGCAAACTTGGTTTTGTTAAGTAGTAATTTATTTAATCCTTTTAATGTGGATGTAAATCCGATTATGGTATGTGCTAATGGTACACCTACATTACGTAAAACGGTAGAATCGGTTAGGTCTCTTTGCATTCTTGATATGGGTAATTTTGCTGATAAGTGTGCAAAAATAGCATTTGCCAAACCAAGATTTCCTTCTGAATTTTCAAAGTCTATTGGATTTACTTTATGTGGCATTGCAGAGGAACCTACTTCGCCTTTTTTTATTTTTTGTCCGAAGTAATTCATGGATATGTATGTCCAAAAATCGCGATTTAGATCTATAATAATGGTATTTATGCGCTTTAGTGCATCAAATTGGGCTGCAAGATGGTCGTAGTGTTCTATTTGTGTTGTTGGAAATGAGTGGTGCAATCCCAATACTTTTTCGATATAATTTTTTCCAAATGCTTTCCAGTTGATGGTTGGATATGCTACTACATGTGCATTAAAGTTTCCTGTTGCGCCGCCAAATTTTGCTGCATAGGGTACTTTTTGCAATAGATTTACTTGTTGTTCTATTCGTTCTACAAATACGGCTATTTCTTTACCTAATCGTGTTGGCGAAGCTGGTTGTCCATGTGTACGTGCTAACATTGGTATGTCTTTCCATGTGTTGGCTAATTCTTTTAGTTTGGCGAGTAATTTTGCTAATTCTGGATAGTAAACAGTATCAAATGCATCGTTTATAGATAGTGGTATTGCGGTATTATTAATGTCTTGTGATGTTAATCCGAAATGAATAAATTCTTTGTATTCTTTTAAGTTTAAGGTATCAAATTGTTTTTTTATAAAGTATTCTACAGCTTTTACATCGTGATTGGTAATTCTTTCTATTTCTTTGATTTTTCTGGCATCTGCCGTGCTAAATTGTGTGTAAATATTACGCAATGTACCATAGGCAGTCTTATTAAAATTGTTTAATTGTGGCAATGGCAATTCGCATAAAGCGATAAAATATTCGATTTCTACTTTTACACGATATTTTATTAGGGCTTCTTCAGAAAAAAAGGCTGCTAATTGTTGTACTTTATTGCGATACCTACCATCTATTGGCGAAATGGCATTTAATGATGTTAGCTCCATTTTATTTTATTTAAGCAACAAATTTAATGAAAATGCTTGTAGGCAAAAAAATATTGGTTTAAGTTATTAATTTTTTTTAAACTTTTTTATTTGTGCTATGGTAATTAGTCCTCTAGATTTGTAGGCGGCAGTTTCGGAATCTATATTGTTTTGTAGAATTATTTCTAGTTCATCGTGAATCCATTTTTGCTCTTTTCCTAGATAAAACAAGGTTTGCATGGTGTATGCTTTAATGGCTACTTTGTGGTTAGAAATCATCCAATCAAAGGCTGTTTCTATTATATTTTCTTTGTTTTTGGCTGTAAAATTAAGTATTGGTGTTTTTGCATTTTTTAGAACTAGTAACTGACAAATTTTTGCAATTGGTCTTACAGCACTACCAAAATGTATTTTTTTTATGTTTTTGGTAAAATAATCTAAATTTTCGTACAACCAACTTAGTTGTTTTTTACATACGAATTCTAGTACCCAAGCTGCTTTTATAGACAATTTATCATCTACTTTAAAAACTATTTTTAGTAGGTTGTTAAAATTTGTTTTGTCTTGTAGTACTAAATTTGCTACTTCTATTCTATTTTCTCTAGAAGCGGTAGTTTTATTTAATTGTTGTATGATTTCTTTTTTTGTCATAAAACTAAAAACCTTGTAAATTTTGCGATTTACAAGGTTTTTATTTCTTATTTACAGGTTATAATCCTAGCGATTTTAATACATTTTTTAATGCAGATTGTGATGGTCTTGGTGCATTTGCGTTTACAATTTTACCTTCTGGGTCTATTAATATAAAGCGTGGGATTCCTGTTATTCCGTAACTTCTTATAAAATCGGATTGCCATGCTTTATCGGCAAATAATTGTATGCCTGACATGTTTTTTTCGGCAATCATTTTTCTCCATCCTTCTTTTGCTGCGTTAAAATCATTTTTATAGCCTCTTCCGTTATCTACAGAAATACTTACAAATGCAATATTTTTATTTTTATATTCAACTTCTAAGGTTTTTAGAAATGGTATTTCTCGTTTGCATGGTCCACACCAAGTTGCCCAAACATCAATATAAACATATTTTCCTTTAAAGTCGTCTAACGAAGTTGTTCCTCCTTTATAATTTTCGTAGTTTACAAACTTTGGCGATATATTTCCTTTTTTTAAAGCAGTTGTATATTGATGTTCTTTTCTATAATTACTTTTTAGGAATTTTATTAAACGTTCTTTTTTATTTAATTCTTGTGCTTTTAGTGTCGAGTCTATTTCATTTGAAGCAAGTAAGTTACTTAATCCTTTTTCTAAATCAGAAACTTTTGCATCAAATTCTGATTTTTCTAATTTAAAAAGTTCTCGTATTCTACTTATCTTCTTTTCTTTGTCAAATTTTCTTTTATTTACTAAATATTGACTTGTTGCTGCTCCTATTCCAGAAAAAGAAATGGTTTTATCCATATTAGAATAATCGTAATTGATGTTTATTTCGTCGCCATTTTTTAGATATAGCAATGCTTTATTTTTTTGGTCAAAAAAGGTATGATAGCCTTCATTAACTACTCTAATCGTATCAGAAAATGTACCGTCTAAATTTACTGGTATTGTTTTTGAAAAGCCTCTACTATTAATCATTATTTCATTTACTTCATTATTTGCAATTAATCCAGATACTATGGCATACTCTGTGTGTTTTCCTTTACAAGAAAACAAAAAACTAAACACGACAAGTGCTAAAATTCCTTTTTTAAACATTGTTATTTTATTTTAATAATTTTTCTAATAATTCTTTTGTTTTTGCTTGTGATGGTCTTGAGGCATCTGCATCTATTACTTTTCCATCTGTTCCTATTAAGATAAATCTTGGTATAGAATTAATTTCAAAGGCTTTTGAGAAACTTTGATCTTCTCCTGCAAATAGTTGAATTCCACCCATTTTTTTATCTTCAATCATTTTTCTCCATGTTTCATAGTCTTTCTTTTTATCTACAGAAATACTTACAAAGGTAATATTTTTTCCATGAAGGCTTTCTTCTAAGGCTTTTAAATGTGGTATTTCTGCTCTACAAGGACCACACCATGTTGCCCAAACATCGATATATACGTATTTGCCTTTTAAATCTTTTAAGGATGTTTTGGTACCATCGTAATTTTCGTAATCTGTAAATTGAGGTGCATCTTTTCCAACAAATCCAGCAAATTTCATTTTTCTTGCTTTCATTTGTGCGTATTGACTTTTCATCATTTTTTCTAACTCGCCGATGTATTCTTTTTCGTCTTTTTCTAGATTTACATCTATATTTTTAGATTTTTCCAGAAAATCTAAAAATTCTGTTTTAATTGTTGCCACTTTTTCATTAAAAGCTTCTTCTTCTAAATCAAAAACTTCTTGTGTCATTAAACTTTCTTCTAACAGGTATTTTTTTGCCAGATAGTTACTAGATTCTGCTCCATTTCCTGTATATTTAATGGTTTCGTCAAACTCTTTGGTATCTAATGTCAGTTTAATATCATCGCCATTTTTTAAATATAAGGATGTTTGTTCATTTCCATCAGAAAATGTGTAATATTTCCCTTCACTTTTTAAGTGTAATGTATCCGAAAAAGTACCATCATCATTCATTTTAATTTTTTTTGTATAATCTTTTCCTGTTATAGAAACTTCATTTCCATGCGAATTTGTAATTTTTCCAGAAAGTGTTACATAGTCTTTCGGTGCTTCTTTTTTACAAGAGAACAAACCGATTGTTAAAGCGATTAATAAGATTTTTTTAGTCATTGTAGTAGTTTTTAAATTTAGTTTAATAGTTTTTCTAACAGTACTTTTGTTTGTGGTTGCGATGGTCTTGTGGCATTGGTAGCAATGGTATTTCCATTTGGGTCAATTAGTATAAATCGCGGTATAGAATTTACACGATATGCAGTTACAAAACTTTTATCGTTTCCTGCAAATAACTGAATTCCGCCCATTTTATTATCTGCAATCATTTTTTTCCATGTGCTATATGCATTTGCTCTATCTACCGAAATACTTACAAAAGCAATATTTTTTCCTTCAAATGCTTTTTCTAATTTTTGTAAAAATGGTATTTCTCTTCTACAAGGTCCGCACCAAGTTGCCCAAACATCAATATACACATATTTTCCTTTTAAATCTTTTAAAGATGTTTTAGAACCGTCATAATTCTCGTAATTTATAAATTCTGGCGAAGGTTTTCCGATGGTAGCAATTGTAATTTTTTGCACCGCTTTTTGTTCTACTTTTTGTTTAGTCTTGGCTACTTCTTCGGCTTTTTCTTTTTTACAAGAGAATAATAATATTGTAAAAACTACGAGTATTATATTTTTAATCATTATCTATTTTTTTTATTGAATTATTTTACAAATATAGACTATATTTTTATAAATTACTTACAGATTATTTGCATAGTATTATATGTTTGTTGAATTTTGAAC
>WFMU01000310.1 GCA_015488935.1 Flavobacteriaceae bacterium
AATTTAAACTTTTTATAAATAATTTGTACTTTTACATTTTAACTCTTTAAACTAAAAAATTATGCGTAGAGGTGGCGGATTAAAATTACGTTTACTTATTGGTGCTGGAATTATTTTATTTTCTCTTTTTAAATATTGGGGAAGCACAGAAACAAATCCTTATACTGGTAGAAAACAGCACATTACCATTACTCCTGATCAAGAAATAAGAATGGGCTTACAAAGTGCTCCACAGATGGCACAACAGCATGGTGGATTATATCCAGACCAAGCAGCACAAGATTTGGTAGATAAAGTTGGTAGAAGATTAGTCGCAAATAGTATTGCAAGAAAAACTGGTTATCGTTTTGATTTTCATTTGTTGCGTGACCCACAAACTATCAATGCTTTTGCGCTTCCTGGTGGACAGGTTTTTATTACTTATGCCTTATTTTCTAAATTACAGAACGAAGACCAATTGGCTGGTGTTTTAGGTCATGAAGTTGGACATGTTGTTGGTAGGCATTCTGCTGACCGTATGTCTAAACAAGGTTTAACACAAGGTATTTTATCTGGTGTTTCTGTAGGTGGTGGTGCCAATGCTGGTCAAATGGCTGCACAAATTGCCAATTTAGTAAATATGAAATACGGTAGAGATGATGAGTTAGAAGCAGATGAACTCGGTGTTAAATTTATGCTAGACGCTGGTTATGAACCAGAACAAATGATTGGTGTAATGAAAATTTTAAAAGCTGTTAGTGGTGGCAGACGAACTCCAGAATTTCAATCTACACATCCAGACCCTGAAAATAGAATTGTAAAAATTAAAGCTGCTATTCGTAAATATAGAAAGTAATTTTTTCTTGCTATATGCTATAAAAACAACAATAAAAATTTAAATTTATAGAGGTAAATATGATGCCTTTATTATCCTTAAAATTAAAAAATATTTCAAAATGATTATTATACCTATTGTATTTATTATTGCTTCAATACTAATTTCTGGATTTAAAATTGACCAAGAATATCAACGAAGTGTAATTTTTAGATTAGGACGGTTTAACGATGTAAAAGGTCCTGGTTTATACTGGATAATTCCATTTGTTGATAGACGGAAAAAAATTGATATGCGAACAATGACAGTTGACATTGAAAGTCAAGAAACTGTTACAAAAGATAGTGTTACCATTAGAGTAAATGCTGTGTTATACTTTAAAATAAACGAACCTGAAAAAGCCGTAATCGAAGTTAGAGATTTTATGAATGCAACTTATCAAGCATCATTAACTGCTTTAAGAAATGTAATTGGACAACATAACTTAGATGAAATATTAAAAGATAGAGAAGCAATTAATACGGCAATTAAAAAAATTGTTGACCAAATTACGGATAAATGGGGTTTATCTGTGGATTATATTGAAATGAAGGATGTTGAAATTCCGCAAACAATGCAAAGAGCAATGGCAAAAGAAGCAGAAGCAATAAGAGAAAAACGTTCGAGAATAATTAAAGCAGAAGGAGAATTTGATGCTTCAATGAAGTTAAAAGATGCTGCTAAATATATTGCCGAAAATCCTGCTGCATTAGAATTAAGACGTATGCAAATGATTTCGGAAGTAGGAACTGAACAGAATACAACAACAATTATACTAATGCCTTCCGATTTTGTAACAATGGCCAAAAGTATTGGTCAAGGATTGAATATTACCGTAGATAAAAACAAGAAATAGAAAAACAAATAGTCTGCTATTTTGTATTAATATGCTCTCGAAGTATTTCCTTCATAATAATTTACAAAGGCTTTATTTACAAATTTTGCTCCACCAACGGTTGGATAATCTCCTGTAAAATACCAATCTCCTTTGTGGTTAGGTATTGCTTTGTGTAAATTATCGATACCTTGATAAATTATTTCTACTTTTGCTTTTATGGTTTTATCTGTTAGTAATTCTGCTATTTTATTAGAAATTTCTTCTGCTGTAAATGGTTTATATATTGCTTTTACAAAATTTTCGGTTTTATCAGTTTCCGATTTACATTTTTGATAAACTGTTTCTATTATTTGTTCTTGTTTAGTTTCTTTTAATAAAGCTATTGCTGCTTTAAATGCAATAAAATCGCCCAAACGTGCCATATCTATTCCGTAGCAATCTGGATATCTAATCTGCGGTGCCGAAGAAACAATTACTATTTTTTTTGGATTTAGTCTATCAAGTATTCGCAATATACTTTGTTTTAAAGTTGTTCCTCTTACAATACTATCGTCTATAACCACTAAATTATCGGTTGATTTTACCACACCGTAAGTAATATCGTAAACATGTGCTACCAAATCGTCTCTACTATCATCACTCGCAATAAAAGTTCGCAATTTTGCATCTTTAATGGCTATTTTCTCAATTCTTGGTCGCTCTGCCAAAAGTTTTGTTAAATCTGCTGCCGAAATATTTCTATTTCCGCTTAATATTGCATTTGTTTTTCTCTTATTTAAATAGGCTTCTGCTTCTTCTATCATGCCAAAAAAGGAAGTCTCTGCGGTATTTGGTATATAAGAAAAAACGGTATTTGTAATATCATAATCGATAGATTTTAATAGTACTGGAAAAATTAATTTTCCTAATTTTTTACGTTCTTGATAGATATCTGCATCGCTTCCGCGCGAAAAATAGATACGCTCAAAGGAACATGCTTTTTTTTCTAAAACTTCATTTATTTGTGCAACACTGGTATCGCCATTTTTTTTAATGATTAATGCATGTGCTGGTTCTAATTCTTTTACAGCATCTATGGCAACATTAAAAACAGTTTGAATTACTGGTCGTTCACTTGCTATTACAATTACCTCATCGTCTTGGTAATAAAATGCTGGTCTTATTCCTGCTGGATCACGTAAAACAAAGGCATCTCCATGTCCTAATAACCCTGTCATTGCATAACCACCATCCCAATTTTTAGATGCTTTTTGTAAGATTTTTTTAATGTCTAAATCGCGTTCAATTATTGGCGATGCTTCTTTTTTATTGATACCTTGTTCTTTACATTTTTGGTAAATTTCTTGTACCTCATCGTCTAAAAAATGTCCGATTTTCTCCATAATAGTTACGGTATCGGTATTTTCTTTTGGATGTTGTCCTAATTCTATTAGCCCTTCTAATAATTCGGCAGAATTGGTCATGTTAAAATTCCCTGCCATAATCAGGTTTTTATGTCGCCAATTACTTTGTCTTAAAAATGGATGTACGCTTTCTATGCTATTTCGCCCAAATGTACCATAACGGACATGTCCTAAAAATACATTTCCTACATAGGGCATATTTTGAATTTGCCAATTTACATCGTCTTTTTTATCTGGATTTTCTTCTAAAATTCCATTAATTCGATGGTTAATTTGTTTAAATATATCTTGAATTGGCTGTTGTTGGTTAGAACGTACTCTACTTATATACCTCGTTCCTGGATTTACATCTAATTTAACACTTGCAAAACCTGCTCCATCTTGTCCTCGATTGTGTTGTTTTTCTAATAATAAGTACATTTTTTGAATACCATAAAAAGAAGTTCCATACTTTTTTTTATAAAATTCTAATGGTTTTAGCAATCGTACCATTGCTATTCCGCATTCGTGTTTTAGTGCGTCACTCATAGTTATTATTATAAAAAAAGGCACTAAAATAAATTAGTGCCTTTTGTTTTTATTATTCCAATTCTATATCGAATTGTGTTAAGCTTTTAAATTGCTGCAATCTGTCTTTTATTTCTTGTTGGGTTAAACTTTGCATACGTTCTGTTCCAAATCGTTCTACACAAAACGATGCTAGATTGGAACCATATATTACGGCGTTTTTCATATTATCGAAAGAAATATTATCTGTTTTGGCTAAATATCCTGTAAATCCTCCTGCAAAAGTATCTCCTGCGCCTGTTGGATCAAATACTGCTGCCAATGGCAATGCTGGTGCATAAAACATTTTTCCTTCGCTAAATAATAGTGCGCCGTGTTCTCCTTTTTTAATCACCACGTATTTTGGTCCCATTTCATGAATTTTTTTTGCGGCATTTACCAAAGAATACTCGCCACTTAATTGTCTTGCTTCTTCATCGTTAATGGTAATTACATCTATTTCTTTTATTACTGCTTTTAAATCTTCTAAAGCTACGTTCATCCAAAAATCCATCGTGTCTAAAACAATCAATTTTGGTTTTTTGGTCATTTGTTTTATCACACTCATTTGTATTGCTGGATGTAAGTTTCCTAACATTACTATTTTGCTATCTTTAAATGTTTCTGGCACAACTGGATTAAAATGTTCCAATACATTTAATTCGGTTATTAGTGTATCGCGCGAGTTCATATCGTTGTGATACTTACCAGACCAAAAGAAGGTTTTTCCGTCTTTAACGATTTCAATTCCTGATGTATCGATATTTTTAGCTTCGAGCATATCTAAATACTCTTGTGGAAAATCTCCTCCAACTACAGATACAATTCCCGATTTTATACCAAATGTTGAGGCAGATAGTCCAATAAATGTTCCTGCGCCTCCTAATATTTTGTCTGTTTTTCCAAATGGTGTTTCAATTGCATCAAATGCTACGGTTCCTACTATTAATAACTTGCTCATTTTTTATTCTTTTGTCTTTGGTCTTTAATCTTTAGTCTTGTACTTTTGCAAAAATAAGTTTTCTAAATGACTATAAAAGAAATACAAGAAGAAATTGTTGACGAATTTTCTATGTTTGACGATTGGATGGAGCGTTACGAGTACATTATTGAACTTGGCAAATCGCTACCTATTATTGATACTCAATACAAAACGGAGGATAATTTAATTGTTGGCTGTCAATCTAAAGTTTGGCTACATGCCGAATTAAAAGAAGGCAAAGTATTTTATACTAGCGATAGTGATGCTATTTTAACCAAAGGTATTATTGCACTTTTATTGCGTGTTTTTTCGAACCAAACTAGTGCAGCTATCTTAAAAGCAGACACTCATTTTATTGATGAAATTGGTTTAAAAGAGCATTTGTCTCCTACTCGTGCTAATGGTCTGGTTTCTATGATTAAAAAAATAAAATTGTACGCTTTGGCTTTTTCTTAATCTATTTTTACTATTTTTTGTGTTGTAGTTATATTCTCTGTTTTGATAATTGCTAAATAAATTCCTTTTGCTAAAAAATGGATATCTAGTTGATTTTTTTTGGATGCCAGTAGCAATTTACCATCTAAAGAATAGATTTTAATTTCTTTTACATGTTTAGATACATACAAAATCTCTTTTACAGGATTTGGATATACATTTATTCTTTTATAAGTTTCATCATCTACCGAAGTGGTTGTACTATTGTGAATAACACCAACTGCATTTAAGTCAAATCCTCCAGAACTAAATGCGGATGGATATGGGTCGTTTACCATGTTATTATTGCTATCGTAAGTTGCAAAAGAGGCATTTATTGTTCCGACAGCATCTATTATTTTTATAAAATGAATGTTATTAATATCTACTGTTGTATTGTTTATTAACGGAATTAAATCCGATAAATCGAAAGGTGTTCCATAATCTTGAATGTATTTTCCTGCTAGATTATTAATGTATCTTGCATTGATAAATCCAAAACCATCTATTTGTGTATTTGTAGGAATATTAGAAATTGCTGGAAAGCGTACATAGCTTACACCATCTGTGCTTACTTCTACAAAAGCCAATTCTAAAAATGCCATTTCGGAGCCATCTTCTTGTAAAAATCCGTTTTCAAAAATAGCAAAATCGGCACCGTTACCGTTTATTATTGGATGATTAAATTGTAGAATTGCTTCTCCTCCATCGCCTAAACTAACCATACTAGTATTTGCTTGTCCAATGGCATTTTCTGGAACACCGTAGTCTGCATAACCGCTTTCGGGAACTGCAATATCTTTATATCCTCTAGTGATATTTACGGTATTTGCCCAATCTATAAAAATGGCATTGTCTTTATGGATTGCTGTTGTACCTGTAATTCCAACCTGAGGTGCAAAGGTTTGTGCTTTTACTACTTGTACAAAAAGTAATAGTATTAAAAATAGAATGGTGTGTTTTTGTGTTTCTTTAAATCGAAAATTCATTTTGTAAAAAATGGGAATGCTTGTTTATCTGTAAATAAACAAGCATTCTAGTTGTTAGCTGGCTTCGTTTATTACTAGTTTTTTAGTTACTACATTATTTTCTTTTGTGATTTTTACAAAATAAATTCCTGTTTTTAGGTTTTGTATGTCTATTTTTTCGGTTTCTTCACAATTTTCTTTAACATAAATTAGTCTTCCACTAGTATTGTAAATTTCTATTTTAGCATTCGGTACTGTTGTAATATTTAGCACTTCTTTTGCTGGATTTGGATATAAACTTATTGCATTTTTAAATGCAACCTCATTTGTTGCAGCTGTAGGACCATAAACAATATTATCTAAACAAAAATAAAATGGTGTATAACTATCGCTAGATGAAAGTTCAAATTTTAATCCTTTAACTCCGCCAAAACTACTTAAATCAATTGTTGTCCAATCGCCAATAATTGTAGTATTTCCATTGGTGAAATCTGCTAAATAAAAATCCATTGGTGTTGTGTATGTATTGTCAATTAAAATACCTGTAATGGTCAATTTAAGATAGTCGTCTGTGGTATAATCGTGCATCGACCCATCAGACCCATCCATATATTTATATGCCCAAACAGAATTGGTTACATCAATAGATAAAGGCAAAACTTCTCTGTCAAAAGTTATTTCATCTGCGCCATATAAATAAGCTATAACATAATTATTTGAATTATTTGCTCCTCCTCCGTTTGGCGAGTATGCAGAGTAATTGGTATAGCTTGCCGTAGTTAAATCTGTTTGATTGCTATAAGAAAAGCCACTCCAATAATCGTAATCACCTGTATCTGTATAATTTACATGTAAATTTGCGATATCATCTTCGTATGTAATTGTTTCTTGAACTCCGCTGCCAGAATATTGGGTTGAACCATTAAAATATCCTGTACTAGGAACGGTTAAAGTTTCAAAATCTATAGGATTTTGTGCGTTAATAAAATTTACAATTGTTAGTATTGCAATAAGTAGTTTTGTTTTCATTTTTTAAAAAATTAATAGTTATATAAAATATTAATCCAAAAAAATTGAGAAATTGTAAAAGATGAGTAAGCCAAATAGCATATCTCAACCGTTGCTTTTTTTCCCGAAAGCTTTGGATGCGCATTTAGAATTAGGCAGGTATTCTGACTTACTTCTTATTTTGAACGCCTTCCCATCTTAACGACAGTGGCTTTTTAAGTTGTTCAAAACTATTGAAGAACACAGCAGCGGGTACTGTTGCCGATTCAAACGGCATTCCCTATTAAAACAACAATGTTGTTGCTTACCTTATTCTAGCACAAATCTAATGGTTTTATTTTTAGATTTGGACTTGTTTTGTTTTTTTATTCTATTAACTATCTAAAAAAACAATATTAATCCTATCTTTGTTTTTAAAAAGAAACGTAAAAAGGGGAAATTTACATTTTTTTTAACGAGCAGTATCTACCATTTTAATTTTTTTTATTTTAATGGATGGAGTTTACTTGTTGTAAAAAAACAGTTATTTTTTCCTTAAAATTATTTAAACAACTATTTAAAATGAAAAAAATATTTATTATTGCTTGTCTAGTAAGTGCTTCTTTACAAGCTCAAGTTGGTATTGGTACTACCAATCCAAACGCATCTGCCGAACTTGATATATCTTCTACAACAAAAGGTGTTTTAATTCCGAAGCTTACTAAAGTGCAACGAGATGCAATAGCTTCTCCCGCTATTGGCTTACAAATTTACAATACTAATTCTTTATGTGTTGAACAATACAATGGCACTAGATGGAATTGTGTTGGTACCCAAGCTGCAAAGGAAATAGAACCTTGGTTTGGTAGCGATGATAACAAAGCTGCTACTTCTAATGCAGAGAATATGTATGTTATGGGTAATGTTGGCATTGGTATTAATTCTCCTGTTGGTGTTCTACACATAAAAACAATTGATGCTGGAGAGAACACTCCTAACGATGCTGCTTCTTTAATTATTGGTAATGTTGCAGGGCAACATACCGAGTTTGACAATAATGAAATAAGTGCTATGGTTGGTAATCAAAATAAAGGTGAGTTCTTTTTAGCCGCTGGTACTATTTGGTTTTCTACTTGGGATACTACAGATTTAATTTCGAAAAAAAGAATGCAGATTGTTGAAAATGGAAATGTAGGTATTGGTACGAGTTCTCCTAATTCCTCTTTGTCTATTTTTAATAGAGTTCAATTGGATAGAGGCTTAGGACTTTCAGCTAATGGTGCTGATTTTTGGACAAGTAATGATGGTGTATATGCTGCTGAAGATGATCTATATATTAACTCTAATGCGGATGGCGATGGGAATGGTAATATCTATTTTGGTGCTAATACCGAAACTAGTGCCGCTCAAAATTTAATGACCATTAAAAATGATGGTACTATTGGAATTGGCACTACTTCTCCTGTTGGAATACTACATATTAGAAATGCTAGAGATGCTGGTTCTAACTCTGCTGGTGATGGTGCTGCCTTAGTTATTGGTGATGCTGCAAATATTCATTTAGAAATGGACAATAATGAAATTGTAGCCATGAATGGTAATAAGGATAGTGGTTCTTTATATTTTAAAGGTACTCAAATGGTTTTTAGCACTTGGAATTCTGTTTCTTCTACTTCTACTAGAAAAGTTACTTTAATCAATAATGGTAGTTTGGGTATTGGAACAGCTTCTCCTACTGAAAAACTACAGGTTAATGGTAAAATAAGAGTTACTAATCTTAGTGGTTTTAGTGCTACCGATAAAGTAGTTACCGTAGATGCTTATGGCGTTTTGCATAAATCAAATTCTACTGCTAAAACTACTAATCTTATTGCTAAAAAAGTAGAAAATCAAGCACAATTAATTCAATCACTAATGGAAGAAAATAAAATGATTAAAAATGAATTGAAACTTCTAAAACAACTAATTAAAGATAAATTAACTCAAAAATAGAAAATCGTTATAT
>WFMU01000311.1 GCA_015488935.1 Flavobacteriaceae bacterium
ACAGATACAACCATAGATAAACACTATATCTTTAAACGATTTGTACAAGGAAAAATAATAAATACAACCGAATATGATACCGATTACTTAGTAAGTTGGAGCTTTTATGATATCACGTATAACCGTCCGTTTATTTGTTTTTTATATTTTAATTACGATGGTGATAACATTGAAGATTATAAATCGAAAATTTATGAAGTCCTAAAAATGGCAGCAGACAGAAGTATTAATATGGATACAGTAGCATACTTAATTGATAAAAAATTACCAAAAATACATCCAAAAAGATTCAAAAAAATAGATGTTGGACCACTACATAATATCTTTGCAAAAGATGAAAATATAATAACACACACATTATTAAAAAATATTGCAAATAAAAGTTTGTCTATGGATTCATTTTGTATGTCATTATCAATCGAAGAAACCTTTAGTAAAGGAACATTTAAAGAAGGCTCTTTTTTAAACAAACAAAAATTACAAATTTGGGAAGTAAACAAAAAAGAAACCTACTTATTTACTTCACATAGAATTTTACAATTATTTTATGATAAAATTCCTGAAACCATTAATTTATTAACTGCACCACCCTACGTTATCGAAAAAATAAAAGACAGCATCTAAAAAGAAAAAAAAGAAAAATGAATATTAGCATTGTAGTACAAAGATATGGAGAAAATATAAATGGTGGCGCAGAATTACACGCTCGATTTCTAGCAGAACGATTAGCAAAAAAACATGAAATAACCATATTAACCACGCAAGCAACAAATTACATTGCATGGGAAAATGATATTGAAGAAACAGAAGAAGTAATTAACGGCGTAAAAGTACTTCGCTTTAGCTCTATGGATAAAAACCATATTAGATTTAGAAAATTTAGAAGGCTTGTTTTAAAAAATAGAAAACACCAACGTTGGTTAAAACGATTAGGACTATTTAACCTATTAGATAAAAAAGGAATGTTTGAACCAACCGAAAAAGATTTTACAAATTGGTTAAAACACCAAGGTCCATATTGCGAAGGGTTAACTGAATATATAAAAGAAAATGAAGCAACTTACGATATATTTATATTTTTCACGTACCTATATTATCCAACAAATGCAGGATTACCACTAGTTGCAGAAAAAAGTATTTTAATCCCAACAGCACATGATGAGGAAACATTTTATATAAAAGGATACGATAAACTTTTTGAGAAACCAGCATTTATTATGTACAATAGTCATAGTGAAAAAGCATTGGTAGAAAATACATATCCAACTTCAAAAAACACCAAAAATGAGATTGCAGGTGTAGGAATTGATAGTTTTGAAATAAGTAAAAATAAATTTTCGGTACCTTACGAGTATATCATTTATATTGGTAGAATAGACAAAGCAAAAAATGCCGATGAATTAATAGCATGGTTTACCAAATACAATAAAACATTAGAACCAAAAATGAAATTAGTACTTGTAGGTAATAATGTTTCGGAGCTTGTTGGTGATGAACATGTAATTTTTACAGGATTTATTTCCGAAGAAGAAAAATACAACTGGCTAAATAATGCTAAAGCCTTAGTAATACCATCGCTACACGAAAGTTTGTCTATGGTAACATTAGAAGCAATGATACAAGGTATTCCTGTAATAGCAAATGCTAATTGCGAAGTATTGGACGACCATATTAAACAAAGTAAAGCAGGATATTCGTATTATAATTACAGTGATTTTACAAAAATAATGGACAATCTTACTAATTTAAGTCCAAATGAAAGAAAGCAAATAGGAGAGAATGGAAAAACGTACGTAAATAAATACTACCAATGGAATGGTATTTTACAAAAATTTGAAAATGCTTTTAGTATAATTTCAAAAAAAGAATAATTAGTATCGTTTACAAACAATTAACCTATCTTTATTTTATAACGTGAGTATTCTATGATTAAACAAAGTTCTCTTCTTGTAAGTTATTAACAATTTTTATATTGCAAATTTCATTATATCAACATCCAATCCCGAAACTTCGGGGCATAATTCATAATTCAACATCATACATCTTACAGTTAAGTAAAAATAAAAAAGACCACCATTAGGTAGTCTTTTCTTAATTTATTAGGAAAAAAAAAGATTATTCAACCT
>WFMU01000312.1 GCA_015488935.1 Flavobacteriaceae bacterium
TTGTTAGTTCTACTAGATATTTACCAAACTTATTTTTAATGTTTATCTTGTTTGGTAAGTTTCCTATTTTATAATTTTTTGGTATGGAAACTTCTATAATATCTTCTTTTTTAAACCCTTTTTTTATTTCTAAGGGCAGTTTTCTTTTTAAAACTCTTTTCGGCAAATTTTTATAGATATTAAAAGCGTTTAATCGAAGCATCATATCATCACCAATAAACTCGGCATAATTGTTTGCTTTTAATTTTAATTTTTCTGTAAAAACAACCTCTTTTTTATCATTTGTAAAATCCATAGCATCTATAGAGACATCGAGTATATTAGCAAACTTTCTCTTGTAATAAATTTCTTGTTCTTTTTTACTTATTATTGCTAAAGGATAGTGTCTATTGTATTGTTTTCCAGTACTTTTTATTTCAATTTCTGCATCAAAAGCACCATTTTCTCCAATGGTATAATTTCCTGTTATTTTTTGGTAATTAGATTCATCGCTATAAATATTGGTATGTACTATTTTTCCACCTTCCGAATCTACAATTAGTACATCCCTATCATCGGTTGACCCTGTTTGTCCAAATGGTAAATCTTGATTTGTACATTCTAACCAAATCGTATCTTTTTTTGTAGGCAACATTAAAATGGCATGATTTCCTTGTACGGAGGTAAAATCTTTTTTAATATTATTTTTATCTCCAGAATATACAATAGTATATACCGATTTTACATTTGCTGCATCCATTAAAGATTTTGTATAGTAAGAAAGCGCTTTACAATCGCCATAGCCCAATTTATCTACGTCTTTAGATAACATTGGTTTCCAACCGCCAATTCCTATTTGTACACTAATATATCTTGTTTTATCTTGCATATATTTATATACTAACTCGGCTCTTTTAATTGGGTCATCTACTCCTTTTACCAAGTTTTTTATTTTAATTTTTGTTTCTTCTGGAAGTTCATTTCTTCCTTTTAAAAGTCGTTCATGCATCCATTTTCCAAATGCTTTCCAGCTTGTAGCATTTCCTTTTTCTCCTGCCAAAGAAAATTTATTTAATGCAAATAATACATTTGGCATTACTTTATATAATTTTGGAGACATTGGCTCTTTTCGAATTGCCTCTACATTAAAGATATTATAGTGTATTTGATTACCCTCTATACTTTTTTTTATGGGAAATTCTCCAAAATTTAGTTCTTTATATTTCAATTTTAAATTTGATGGATATCTAATGGTATAGCTGCTTTTTTGAACACTTTGATAGTAAGAATCTACAATTTGCCATCTTGGAATAAATGCTGTGTTAGAGGTGTTCACTTTATAGCTTATTTCTATAGAATACGGATATTTATTTGGTATGTATCTGTAATATTTTAATCTATCATCACTAAATAAAGTTTCTCTATCGTCTGTTGCAGAAACATCATTTATTTCTTTTTTCTTTACTTTTTTAATAATTTTTCCTAAAGAATCGTAAATCAATATTTTAATATTGGTAATTTTTTTGTGTTTGTCATATCCTTCTATAAAGAAAGGTCTAATATCGCCATATTTGTTATATACCGTAAAAAACATTTTATAGGATATAACCATGTTATTTTCTGAATTAATTAGAACGTTAGTTTCATTATATCTTGTTACAATATTTGCGTTTTTGGTAAGTTTTTTTGGTATAACAAGAGCACTTTTATTAAAATCTATTTTTTGCGCCGATGCGCAGGTTGTAACAAATAGAATAGCTAATATTATTTTGAGCTTCATACTTTTTTTACAAAAATACATTTTTTTTTTAGAACTATAATTCTTTTAGTTCAGAACTAACAATCCAACCTGTTTGTCCATCGGCAATTTTAATCTTTTTCCAGTTATCAACACTTTCTAATACGTTTACTTTTGTTCCTTCGTGTAGTTCAAAAACAGTTTCGCTCGATAATATTGGTGCGTTTTTTATGCTTGTTTGTTCCGAGAATATAATTGCTTCTTTTTTATTTTTTGATACTTTATAAGTGTGTATTGCAAAAATCACTCCAAACAGCATAAATAGAATACTTAAAATACTTGTTACAAAATAAAATCTTTTTTTTATCGATTTGCTAGAAAAATGATATTGTAAAAATAAAAATGCAAATAAAAACGCAAAAAACACGGCTATGTAAGCCCAATTATCGGAAGTGATTTTCTGTAGTACACTTTCAGAAATTTTTTGAAAAATTGTTTTTGGTAATGGTTCTATATTATCTAGAGTCATTCGTTTTGCAAATGCTAAATTTACTTTAATATCCTTATCATTTGGTGCGAGTTGCTTTGCTTTTTCGTAATAATATATTGCTGGTGCTACTTGGTTTGTTTTGTAATAAGCATTTGCTAAATTATAATATAAATCTGCCGAATATAGTCCTTGCTTTTCAACATTAATATATTTATCTATTGCATCGTTAAATTTACTTTCTTGGTATAATTTATTTCCTTCTACAAAAAGTTTATTTGCTTTTTGCGAAAAAGTAAATTGTACAAATAACATTAATAAAATGATACTACTATTTTTTATGTTGGTTTTTTTAAAATACATTTTACGATAGTTGTTTATCTAAATCTGCTATTATTGTTGCGGCATTACGATACTCTTTTTCCATTTGTAAGTTACTTGTTGGTGTATATCTTGCAAAATCACAGTCGTCTAATACTTTAATAAATTTTAGTATGGTTTTATTTTCTATCTTTTTATCTTCAAGTATTTTACGTATTTTTTCTTTACTAATTTCCGATGTTTCTACTTGTAGTTTTGCTTTTAAATAATTGTGTAATGCTTTTTCTAAAGCAATATAAAAAGGCTCTTTATTACCTAATTGTTTTTTAGCATCGGATAAATATTTTTTTGCTAATTTATCTGCTTTTCGTTTTTTATTTCCAATAACATCTCCATCTCGTTCTCTTTTTTTCTTTCCTAAATAAATACCTATTGGTATAGATAATAGTGGTAGTAATAACAGTAAATAAAATAAATTAGATTTAAAAAAGTCTTCTTTGGATTTACTACGTACTAATTTGGTTTTGGTATGTATAAATCGAATATCTGTATCGGTATTAATTTTTTTAGGATTTCCTACCGAGGTTTTTGTTTCTTCTTCGGGCATTTTTCCTTCAGGAACGTTTAATATTATTACGCTACTATCTAATGTTTTGTATTCTTTTGTTTTTGGATTAAAATAGCTGAATCGCAAAGGTGGTATTTTATATTTTCCTCTAAATTGAGGTACTACAGTGTATGTGTCTGATATGGTTCCTGATAAACCATCTAAACGTGTTTTTACATTTTCGTTGTGTTCTGGTTCGTATTGTTCTAGCCCTTTTGGTGTTTCTATTTTTGGTAGGCTTATTAATTTTAAATTTCCATTTCCAGAAAGTACCACATTTATTTGTGCACTTTCGTTTGCTTTTAAAGTTGTTTTTGTACTGTTTACTTTAAAGGCAAATTCTCCTACTGCTCCAGAAAAATCGTTTGGTTTATCGGTTTCTGGAAGTGTTTGAACGTTAACATTTCTTTTTCCTGTAGAGAGTACTAAAGTCACTTGTTTTTGTCCTCTTACTCTATTTCCAAAAAAGTCTCTTCTAATACCTCCTGCTACAATTGCAGAAATATCTATTTCTAGTGGTGTAATGCTTAGTTTTCCTGCTCTTTGCGGAATTAGGATATCTTTTCGTAGTACGTAATACGACATTTCTTTATTATCGTAAGTTCCTTTTCGTTCTGTAAGTTGTTTAATTGGTATGTTCTGATTCCAAAAACTATTGTATGTTGGTGATTTTGTTTCTCGCTCATTATTAACTGCAGCTTTATTGCGATCCATATATAATTTATATACTACAGAAATACTTTCGCCTACATAAGGTTTTGTATTTGAAATTTCTGCAACTAAATAGATATTCTCTTTAGCTGTAACAACAGGGTCGTTTGGGTCTTTTGGCTTGTCTATTGCTTTTGTAACAGTAATATTAATTGTATTGGAAGTTATTGTTTTTCCATTGTAAGTTACTGTAGCTGGTGGTATTGTAAATTTTCCTTTACGTTTTGGCTCTATTGTATATGTGTAAGATTGTTCAAAAGATTGTTTTCCATTAACATATTGAAAATTTGTGCTTTGGAATGGTCCTCCAACAATAGTAAAATTCTGAAAATCTGGTGGAGTAAAATCGTCTGTTCCTTGTTTATCTATAGAAAATGTAATACGGAATCTTTCATTTAATCCTAATTTACTTTTGTTTACTGTTGCTCTAAACTTTTGCGACATTACTAGTTGTACACTAAGTATTGCTATAAAT
>WFMU01000313.1 GCA_015488935.1 Flavobacteriaceae bacterium
GTATCGTAATTTTTAGTATCTTCAATATGTACAGTTAATTCGGTTAATCTTTTATGTACTTCTTTAATTAAATTTCCTCTAGATTTATTGGTGTTATTTTTATCAAAAAATTGTATTGCAGAAATAGGTTTTCCATATATTATATGTAGTGATTTGGCATAATCTATGGTATTGTCATAATTGAGTCCAACAGGAATAATAGTTAAATCTTTTCCTTCATTTTTGGTGAGATAATCAAAAGAAATTCGTGTAAAACCAGCGTGTAACGGACGAATTTTTCGTGCAATATGATGACTTCCTTCAGGAAAAATAAGAATATTTTCGCCCTTAGATAGCAAATCAATACAATGTGCAAAAACAGCTTCATTTAAAGTTTTAGAATTTACGCCATCGCGAACTCTATATATGGCAATTGCATGAATTGCAGTCAATAATTTTGCAGCAATTTTATTTTTAAAAGCACTAGCTCTAGCCAAAAAATACATAACAGCTTTGGTAGATGTTGCAATAACCAAAGGGTCCATCATAGCATTTTGGTGATTGGCAACAAAAAGAATAGGTCCTTTTTTAGGAATATTTTCTTTTCCTGTAACATGTATTTTTTTATAAAATAAAAATAAGCCAGTTTTAACGTAAAATTTAACTAAATGGTAAAGTATCATAGTTTTTTGATTTGTTTTTTTTGCTCCAATAATATGCTAATAGTAATCCAGAAAGTATTTCCCAAATTCCCCAAAAAGCAACTAGTAAAGCCATTCCACCAAGTCCTTTAAAAAATAAAAATACAAGCATTAAACCAAGTCCAGAATTTTGAATGCCAGTTTCAATACTTAAAGTTTTTTGATTTTTATACACTACTTTTCCAAATTTTGCAGTATAAAATCCAACCATATATAATGCAGAATTATGAATAACTACCAAGTAAAAAACATAATGAATATGTGATTTAAAAATATCTAAATTATTATAAAAAGCAACACTTATAAAACCAATAAAAATAAGCACGGAAATTGGTTTTAGAAAACGAGAAACTTTTTTTGAAATAATAGGATTATAATGTCTAATAAGCATTCCTAAAATAAGAGGAATTCCTAATATTAAGACTACCAATTTTGCAACATCAAAAGGGTTGATTTGGATACTTCTTAAAATTTTTGCTGTAGGTTGGTATAAATTTCCCCAAATGGCTAAATTTATTGGAGTCATTACCAAAGCAGCAATCGTTGCAAAAGCAGTTAAACTTATCGATAATGCAGTGTTTCCATTGGCAAGTTTTGTCATAAAATTTGAAACATTTCCGCCAGGACAAGCAGCAATCATTAGCATACCTAAAGCAATACTTGCATGTGGCCTTAACAAATAAACCAAGCCTAAAGTAGTTAGAGGAACTAAAATAAATTGAGAAACAATACCAATAATTACTGGTTTAGGGTGCTTTAGTAGATTGCGAAAATCATTTATTGTAATATCTAAGGCAACACCAAACATGATTATCGCTAATGTAATATTTACCAACCAAAGGGAATTAGTATCAAAATTGATTCGAAGTAAATCGATATTATCCGTCACATTAATAATTTAAAAATAGTTCGGTAAAAATAGGAAAAACCAAATTAATAATGTGAGTTCTATATAAAATTCATCAAACCCAAAAGGAAATCAAATAAAAGCAATCTTCTTTGTATAAAATCGTATCTCTTATTTGATTTCTGTAAATTGAACTTTATATATAGTTCATGTTCATAGTAACTTTTTTAATAAGTAAGGATGTTTTAAGTAAAGCTGTTTTGACAAAACAGCTTTACTTAAAACATCCTCTACCTAATAATGGTCTTCTGTCTTTTTTTTCTTGCATCTTGCATTGTGTCTTTTTTCTTTGTCCATTCTTTAATGTTTAATGAATATAAAAAACAAAAATAAAAAAGAAAGTGTGGTAGTATAAAAATATAGTTTAATTTTGCTAAAAATATTTTGTAGAAGTAAATGGCATTTTCAGGATTTAAAACAAAAATATTAACTCAAAAAATAGAGCAACTTTTAAAGGCTAAAAATAAAAGTAATTCTTTACAGATAGCAAAAAACATTAAAACGGTTGGTATTATAGTTAATGAAGGCTCTGACTTTGATTTTGAAATGCTAAAGAAATTACAAAAACAGATAGCCTCTGGAAGTAAAAATTTTTCTGTATTAACCTATAAAACTACTACAGAAAGTTATAATGAATTTAGAGGTGTTGTTGTAAATGAAAAAGATTTTTCATGGAATGGTACATTAAAATCAAAAGAAGTAAAAGATTTTTTAGAAAAATCTTTTGATATGCTTATCGACTATACAAAATCAACTACCGTATTAAGTAAATATTTGGTTGTAAAATCAAAAGCTAAATTTAAAGTAGGTTTTGCAAATATTGATAAGCGTATGTATAATTTTATGATAGCTGCAGATAAGGATATAAATCTTTTTAATAAAGAGCTAATAAAATATCTTGGTATTTTAAAGAAGCTATAGAATAAGCAAAATAAATCGAATTATTTAACGTTAATTTAGTACAATGAAAAAAAAATTCATAGGTACTGGTGTAGCCTTAATTACACCTTTTACAAAAAATGGAGAGGTAGATTATATAGCAATAGAAAAATTAGTTAATTTTCAAGTAAAAAATAATGTAGATTATTTAGTTGTACTTGGAACTACTGGCGAACCTGCAACATTAAATAAAGATGAAAAACAAAAAGTTATAGCAACCATTGTTAAAGTAAATGCAAAACGATTACCACTAGTTATAGGAATTGGAGGAAATAGTACACAACAAGTAATCGAAGAAATAAAAGCAACAAATTTAGAGGATTTTGATGCTATATTATCTGTATCGCCATATTACAATAAACCAACACAACAAGGAATTTATGCACATTTTAAAAAAATTGCAGACCAAACAGATAAACCTATTATTGTGTACAATGTGCCACACAGAACAGGACAAAATATAACGCCAGAAACCATCCTAAAGTTAGCAAAAGATTGTAAAAATATTATTGCAGTAAAAGATGCTGCAAGTGATATACAACAAACATTGCAATTATTAAAAAATAAACCTTCCGATTTTTTAGTAATATCTGGCGATGATTCGTTAGCACTATTGTCGGTAATTGCAGGAGGCTCTGGCGTAATAAGTGTTATTGGACAAGGAATGCCAAAAGAATTTACACACATGATAAATCTAGGTTTGCAAGAGAAACACAAAGAAGCATTTAAACAACATTATAAATTAATGAATTTAACAGATTTAATTTTTAAAGAAGGAAATCCTGCAGGAATAAAAACCATACTTAAACAAAAAAATGTTTGTGAAACAACAGTACGTCTTCCATTAATTAAAGCATCGGAAGAATTGCAAACACAAATTTACAAAGCAGTTTCTAAGATAGAAAAAAAACGAACAAATTAAAAGTGTTTTTAAAAATACAGACCATCTAATTTAACAAAGATTTAGCAATAAAAAACGCAATAATGTAGAATAGCAATATACTTTTGTTTTTTAGTTTTAATAATCCATTAATTAATATTACTTTTGCAGAATGAAAAAAATAGTTTTCTTATTAGTTGTTATTGTTTCTTTATCAGCATGTAGCGAATACAATAAGGTGTTGAATAAAGGAGATATAAAATCTCAATATAAAATGGCTGAAGAGATGTATAATGCTGGTAAATATACAAAAGCAATGACACTTTTTGAAAAAGTGGCACCAACATTTAGAAACAAACCACAATTACAACGTATTAGATATATGAGTGCTAAGTCCGATTATGCGCTTAAAAATTACGATTTGGCAGCCTATCGATTTAATCGATTTATAAATAATTATCCAAAGAGCTCAAAGATAGAGGAAGCTTATTATTTAGCAGCACAAAGCCAATATAAATTATCGCCACCTTCTAGTTTAGACCAAAAAGACACCTATAAAGCACTTTCGTCATTACAAACATTTTTAGATAAATATCCAAATTCTAAATACACAAAAGAAGTAAATAATCAGTATAAAGAATTGACTGAGAAGCTAGAAAAAAAAGCATTTGATATCGCATATTTATATTACAAAACAGAAAAATATAAATCGGCAATTGTAGCGTTTGATAATTTTATATCGGAATATCTAGGTACAAAATATAAAGAAGATGCTCTTTTTTATAAGTTTAAATCTGCCGCAATATTAGGTGAGAAAAGTGTCTTTTATAAAAAGGAAAAAAGATTAAAGAATGCCTTAAAAGCGTATAAACGGTTTATTAAATATTATCCGAAATCACGATTTAAAAAAGAAGCGGATAAAGAATTGGAAAAAGTAACAAGAGAATTAGAAATAACAGAATCATTAAATAGGAAACAAAACGATGGATTATAAAAATTCAAAAGCACCAACATCTACAATCACTTACGATAAGAATAAGATTGAAGCACCAACAAATAATATTTATGAAGCTATTGCCGTAATTGCAAAAAGAGCTTCACAGATTAATGGCGATTTACGCGCAGAATTAATCGAAAAATTAGAAGAATTTGCTACACATAATGATAGTTTAGAAGAAATATTTGAAAATAAAGAACAAATAGAAGTATCTAAATTTTATGAACGTTTGCCAAAACCAACAGCCTTAGCTGTTGAAGAATGGTTAAATAATAAAATCTATTATAGAAATCCATTAAACGATTCGCAAAAAGAAGACTAATGTCGATATTAAGTGGTAAAAAAATACTACTTGGAATAAGTGGAGGAATTGCAGCATACAAAACCGCAATATTAGTACGAGGTTTTGTAAAAGCAGGAGCAGAAGTTAAAGTTGTATTAACACCTGCAGCAAAAGACTTTGTTACACCATTAACATTATCAACCTTGTCAAAAAATCCAGTACATTCTACATTTTTTGATAAAGAAAGTGAAAATGAAATGTGGAATAATCACGTGGATTTAGCACTTTGGGCAGACCTAATGTTAGTTGCACCAGCAACAGCAAATACCTTGTCTAAAATGGCAAATGGTACTAGCGATAATTTGTTGTTGGCCTGTTATTTGTCTGCAAAATGTAAAACCTATTTTGCTCCAGCAATGGATTTAGATATGTACCAGCATACCTCTACAAAAAAATCGATAAAAACCCTACAAGATTACGGAAACATACTAATACCAGCAACAAGTGGTGAACTAGCAAGTGGATTAATTGGAGAAGGAAGAATGGCAGAGCCAGAAGATATTATATCGTTTATAGAAAAAGATATTCTAGCAACATTACCATTAAAAAATAAAACCGTATTAATTACAGCAGGTCCAACCTATGAAGCAATAGACCCAGTACGATTTATTGGAAACAGATCCACAGGAAAAATGGGTTATGCCATAGCAAATAGAGCTGCAAGTTTAGGAGCAAGAGTAATTTTAGTGTCAGGACCATCAAACGAAAAAGTTGCCTACACCAACATCGAAATTCGAAAAGTAGAAAGCGCAGATGAAATGTACCAAGAAGTACATAAATATTTTAACGAAGCAGATATTGTTATCGCTACAGCAGCAGTAGCAGATTACAAACCAGCAACCATAGCTACCAAAAAAATTAAGAAAAAAGACGCATCATTACAAATAGAATTATTACCAACCAAAGATATATTGGCATCTATTGGAGCTATAAAAAAATCACAATTTTTAGTTGGATTTGCATTAGAAACAAACAACGAATTAGAAAATGCAAAAAGTAAATTAAAACGTAAAAATTTAGATATGATTATACTAAATTCTTTACAAGATAAAGGAGCAGGATTTGCAACAGCAACAAATAAAATTACCATAATTGATAAAAAAGAACAAGTATTAGAATTTAAATTAAAATCAAAAATAGAAGTAGCAAAAGATATTTTTGATAGTATATTACATAAAATATAATATAAAAATCAATTTAACGTTCAAATATTTACTACATTTGAAAATGTAAGATAAAACCATCACTATGAATAGACTAATAATAGCCTTTTTCGTATTACTAATAGCAAATATCAATGCACAAGAACTAAATTGTAAAACAACAGTTAATTCTAACCAAATAAGTGGCTCAAATAAACAATTATTTAAGACCTTAGAAAAGTCTATAAATGAGTTTATGAATAATACAAAATGGACTAATAAAAGATATAAAACACAAGAAAAAGTACAATGTGTATTAACCATTAATGTTACAGAACAAACAGGAAGTAATCAGTTTAAAGGAAATTTGCAAATTCAAGTAGTAAGACCAGTATATAATTCAACCTATTTAACACCAGTACTTAACTATAATGATGAAGATATTACATTTACTTATGAAGAATTTCAACCATTACTTTACAATGAGAGTAGTTTTGAATCAAATTTAGTATCCCTACTATCCTTTTACGCATACGTTATCTTAGGAACAGATGCAGATACATTTGCAAAAAATGGCGGAAGCGAATATTTAAAAAAAGCAGAAAGAATACTGCTGTTGGCACAACAAGGTGGCGCAAAAGGCTGGAATAGTATTGATGGTAGTTTTACACGATTTAAACTAATAGATGGTATGTTAGACGCAACCTATAAACAGTACAGATTGCTAATGTATGCCTACCATTTAAAAGGTTTAGATATTATGGCAAAAGATAAAGCAAAAGCCAAACAAAATATTGCGAATGCCATAATTATGCTCAAAAACATTTATCAAAAAAGACCAAGTGCCTATTTATTGCGTATATTTTTAGATACAAAAGCAGACGAAATAACTGCCATATTTAAAGATGGACCAAAAATAAATACAAGTAGTTTATTAGAAACATTAATGCGAGTATATCCTGCAAAAAACAATAGTTGGGAAAAAATTAATTAATAAATAAACCATCAAAATTCCAATCACAGATGCTTCGAAGTCTTGTAATAAAAAACTTTGCACTAATAGATAATTTAAAAGTAGAATTTACAGATGGATTATCTATCATAACAGGCGAAACAGGAGCAGGAAAGTCCATATTATTAGGCGGTTTAGCATTAGCTCTAGGTAAAAGAGCAGATTTATCTACATTAAAAGAAAAAGATAAAAAATGTATTGTAGAAGCAGAATTTTTTATTGCCAATTATAATTTAAAAAAGTTCTTTACAGCAAACGATATAGATTATGAAGAAGAAACCATCATTAGAAGAGAAATATTACCAAGTGGCAAATCAAGAGCATTTATAAATGACACACCAATAACACTAACGGTATTAAACGAACTAAGTAAAAAATTGATGGATGTACATTCGCAACATCAAACTTTACAATTAGCAGAAACCGCTTATCAATTTCAACTGATAGATGCTTTGGCAAAAAATAAAAAATACTTAGCATCCTATACAAGAGGATTAAAAATATACAAAGAATTACAAAAAGAATTACACCAGATAAAGCATACCCAAGAAGAAGCTAAACAGCAATACGATTACCATTTGTTTTTATATGAAGAATTAGAAAAGGCTAACTTTCAACCTACAGAACAAGAACAATTAGAGCAAAAAATAGAACAACTTAATAATACAGAAACAATAAACCAATCTCTGTCCGAAAGCTTTTCCATAATCAATGCAGAGCAAACAGGAGTTTTAGATGAACTCTTAATGCTAAAAAACAAACTATCCAAAATAAGTTCTTACGCAGATACTTACGAAGCACTTTTTAAACGAATTGAAAGCCTTAGAATAGAATTAATAGATATTTCACAAGAAATAGAAAAACAAGGCGACCATGTCTTATCAAATCCACTAGAAATAGAAAAGTATAATAATCGCTTACAACTATTATACGATTTACAAAAAAAACATAATGTAGCAACAATAAAAGAACTATTAGAAATAAAAGAAAATTTAGACCTTAAAATACAAAAAGTAGAAAATGCCAATGAAGTTTTAGAAGCTAAAAATAAAGAAATACAAAAAGTAGCCAATCAATTAGACGAGTTGGCAAATAAAATACATCTAAATAGAAAAAAAGCAATTCCAGAATTTACAAAGCAGTTAGAAAAAACACTGTCTAAATTAGAAATGCCAGTAGTAAAATTTAAATTAAACCTAGAGCAGAAAAAAGAATTTTTATCCAATGGAAAAGATATTTTGGAATTTTTAATATCTATAAATAAAGGAGTAAATTTTGTTTCAATAAAAAAAGGACCATCTGGAGGAGAAATGTCGCGAATAATGTTAGCAGTTAAGCATATTTTATCTAAATATACAGAATTACCAACCATTATTTTTGATGAAATAGACACAGGAGTATCTGGTGAAGTATCCAATAGAATTGCTGATGTGATGTTGCAAATGAGTAAAAATATGCAAGTAATAGCAATTACACATTTACCACAAATAGCAGCAAAAGGAAAACAACACTATAAAGTGTATAAAAAAGAAAATAAAGGAAAAATAACAACCAATATTAAAATTTTAGACAACGAATACAGAATACATGAAATAGCAGAAATGTTAGGAGGAAAACAACTAACCGAATCTGCAGTAGCACATGCAAAGCAATTATTGTATGTGTCATAAATTTTAGGAGAAATGACAAATTAAATTAAAAATCTTAAATTTGTTTTTTTTAAAATCAAACAACTTAATAAAAAAAGAATATATGTACAATTTACTAAAAGGGAAGAAAGGAATAATATTTGGCGCATTAGACGAGAATTCTATAGCGTGGAAAATAGCAGAAAGAGCACACGAAGAAGGAGCAACTTTTGTATTAACAAATGCGCCTGTAGCTTTACGAATGGGAGCAATAAACAAGTTAGCAGAAAAAACAGGGTCAGAAATAATTCCAGCAGATGCAACTTCCGTAGAAGATTTAGAAAATTTAGTAACAAAATCGATGGAAATTTTAGGAGGAAAACTAGATTTTGTTTTACACTCCATAGGAATGTCGGTAAATGTGCGTAAAGGCAACCATTATACAGCACAAAATTATAATTTTACACATAAAGGCTGGGATATTTCTGCAGTATCATTTCATAAAGTAATGAGCGTATTATACCATAAAGATGCCATGAATGAATGGGGAAGTATTGTAGCATTAACCTATATGGCAGCACAACGTGTATTTCCAGATTATAATGATATGGCAGACAATAAAGCATATTTAGAATCTATTGCAAGAAGTTTTGGTTACTTTTTTGGAACAGAAAAAAAAGTAAGAGTAAATACCATATCGCAATCCCCAACACCAACAACAGCAGGAAGTGGCGTAAAAGGATTTGATGGATTTTTTAATTACGCCGAAAAAATGTCACCACTAGGCAATGCAACCGCTTTAGAATGTGCAGATTACACCATTTCACTATTTTCAGATTTAACCAAAAAAGTAACCCTTCAAAACCTATTTCACGATGGTGGATTTTCAAATATGGGAATAAGTCAAGCAATAATGGAAAACTTTTCTAAAAAATAAAAAAATAAGCCAGTTTTTACTAGAAAACACAACAAAAAGCACCTATATAATTAGGTGCTTTTTTTATGGATTATAGGAATTCATTTGTTATTATTTTGATAATTGAAATAATAATAATAAATTTAGCGTCTTAAATACTAACATAAAACGTTTTTTGATGAAAAAAATTACCTTATTTTTTGTTTTTTTAGCTTTAACCCTTACCAATCTAAAAACTCAAGCACAAGTAATAAACAATATAGCAAACTGGCCAGATACTAACTGGACAGTTACAGGAGCTTATACCGTAAGTGCCTTCACCAACGACCCAACAACAAGCTCAAATTTCAGTTTTAATGATGATGCAGCAGGTTCTGGAAGTTTGTTTGATAACATAGCAGCAGAATCACCAACAATAGATATTACCGCAGCAACCACATCAGTACCTGCAGAGGAACAACTTATTGTTACCATAGATTATGTGTTTAATCAAGTAGGAGATTCTCTTAAAATAGAATGGTGGGATTCATCCTTTAATACATGGGTTGCTTGGGATTCGCTTTCTGGAAACTCCTCAAATGGAGATTTTATAAGCTGTGGAGGAATGCAAACTTATGTTAGTCAACCTTTAATTATTGCAAGTTTATCACCATCACAATTAACAAACTTTAAATATCGAATTTCGTATGTAGATAACGGACATTCCTTTGGGTTTTGTGTCGGTGCACCAACATTACAATCTAGAGAAACACCATTGTGTTTTGACGTATCTGGAGTAACAGCAGACCCAAATTTAATGACTTCGGTACAAGCAGTTTTAGATTGGACAGATAACAACGCAGTTACCCCACAAAACGGATGGGAAATAGAATATGGAAGTACCGGTTTTGCACAAGGCTCAGGAACATCAATAACAACCCTAGTAAGTCCATATACAATAACAGGATTAACGCCAGATACCTGTTACGATGTGTATGTACGCTCATTATGTAGTAGTACAGAATCTAGTACTTGGGTTGGTCCATTAAATTTTTGTACCCCAATACCAGGTATTGAATGTGGAGGTGTATATTTAGATTCAGGAGGAGCAGGAGGAAATTACTCCAATAGTGAAAATACAACAACAACCATTTGTCCAGATACAGCAGGTGATGTAGTAACTGTAATTTTTACATCATTTAGTGCAGAAAATTTTGGAACAGGTTGTTTCGATGGGCTTACTATTTACAACGGAGGAGATACAACAGCACCAACAATAAATCCACCAAACGGAGGAACACAATGGTGTTGGGATAGAAATGATGCAACGCCGAATGGCTCTGGAGATTTAGAAGGAATGACCATTACTTCAACAGCAGCAGATGGATGTTTAACATTTGTATTTACCTCAGATGGTTCACAAACTAGACCAGGTTGGGAAGGAAATATTTATTGCTCACAACCACCAACATGTTTCTTGCCTGAAAATTTAGCAGTAAATGCAGCAAGTATAACCATAACAACAGCAGAAGTTTCTTGGGATGATACCAATGGAGGAAACCCAGCAGGAGGTTGGCAAGTAATATACACTTTAGCAGGAGATGATATAAGTACAGGAACAGTAGTAGATGCACCAACAAACCCATTTACCATAACAGGATTAAATGCATCTACAGCATACGATTTTTATGTAAGAGCAAATTGTGGAACAGCACCAGCAACCGATTATAGTTTTTGGGCAGGACCAGTATCGTTTATGACTAAATGTGATGTGATTGCAGCACCATACACAGAAAACTTCGAAAATAATGGAGACATACCGTTATGTTGGGACCAAGATCCAGGAAATAGTGAAAATTGGTTGTTCTCTAACGATGTAACTGCACCAGGACATATAGGTAATGCAGGAAATGTAAACGGAACAACAACATTAAGTGGAGGATATTTTGCTTGGGTTGACGATTCTTCGCCAAATAGTTTAAACACAGGATTACTATCACCATTTATAGATTTAGCAGGAGTAACCGCACCAACTTTAGGATTCTACTATATTAGTAATGATGAATTCTTCTTAAGACATGTAAACTTTTCTGTAGATATTTGGAATGGTACTACTTGGACAAACGATGTGTTTACCAGTAACTCTAATACCACAGGATGGGAACAAGTATTTGTAGATTTATCTGCATTTGCAGGTCAAGTAATACAAGCAAGGTTTGTAGTAGATGAAAACAATACAGGAACAAGAGATGACTTTGCAATAGATGATATATATATTGGAGAAATGCCAGCATGTGTTAATGTAAATGCAATTACAATCCAAAGTGTAGGAAGTAATAATATGGTATCAAGTTGGACAGACGGTGGAAATATACCAGTAGCAACAGCCTGGGAAATAGAATATGGAGCACCAGGATTTACACTAGGAACAGGAACCAACGTACCAGCAAATACAAATCCATTTGACTTAACAGGATTAACACCACAAACAGATTACGAATTTTATGTACGTTCAGATTGTGGAAATGGAGAGTATAGTTTATGGGCAGGACCATTACAATTTACAACACTATGTGCAGTCTTTGATGCACCATATACCGAAGATTTTGATAATGCAGGAGTGCTTGATGCATGTTGGACACAAAGTGCGAGTACAGAAGTATGGCAGTTTGCAGATAATGTATCTGCACCAGGCCATATAGGAAATGGAGGAGACGTAAGTGGAACAACTACAGCTAGTGGAGGCTATTTTGCATGGGTAGATGATAGTAGTCCAAATTCATTAAACAATTCCATAACAACACCATTAGTAAACGTTGGAACACTAACAACACCAGGATTATCATTCTATTATATTAGTGATAATGAAGGAACAACAAATGTTAGTTTCTCTGTAGATGTTTGGGATGGAGCAGCATGGAATCTAGATATGTTTACTAGTGCCGAAAATACATCTGGCTGGGAACAAGTATTTGTTAATTTAGATGGCCTTACGATTACAGGACCAATTCAAGCCAGATTTACAGTAAGTGAAAACAATTCAGGTTTTAGAGACGATTTAGCAATAGACGATGTGGTAATAGGAGAAGCACCAACATGTTATCCAGTTACTGATTTTGTTGCATCAAATGAAACCACAACAAGTGTAGATGTAAGCTGGACAGATAATAATACCATACCACCAGTAGGAGGTTGGAATGTAGAATATGTAATTGCTACCTATCCGCAAGGATCAGGCACAGTACAAGCTGCAGCTACACCTTCATCAACAATAACAGGATTATTGCCAAGTACATTCTATGATGTTTATATACAAGCAAATTGTGCTGCAGATAGTTCTGACTCAAGTACATGGGCAGGTCCGTTTAGAATTAAAACACTAGATGGTCCACCAGTAAACGATTTATGTGCAAATGCAATTGAACTTACTGTTACATTAGATTGTGAGCCAGTTATTGGAAATAATATATTAGCAACACAAACAACACCAGCATTAGCAACAGACTGTGCAGATCCAGCAGTAAACGGCGTAGAACCAGGATTTGTATTAGACGATGTTTGGTATAGATTTACCATGCCAGCATCTGGAACAGTAATTGTTAAAACAGCCTTTGCAGGAGGAATGGTGGATGGAGCGATCTCTGTCTATACAGGAACTTGTGGTAACCTAGTTTTAGCACAAAATTATAATCCAGATGGCTCTGTAAGTGGAAGAGATACATGTAGTGATGACGCTGATCCTGACTTTAGTTCAGGTACAAATGAAGATAATAATAGATTTGGAATATTGCAATTGCAAAATCAAACACCAGGAACCGAATTCTATGTTAGAGTATGGTCTGTAGATAGAACTAATGTAAGTCAAGGAAATGTACATGGTCAGTTTACGATTTGTGTATATGGTCAATCAAGTGGAAGATTCTCATCTACATTAGAAGTAGAAGAAACTATAAAACCAAATTTAGAATTGACTTATTATCCAAATCCAGTAAAAGATGTATTACATTTAACAGCTAGTGAAAATGAAAAGATAGATGCAGTAAGCATATATAGTATATTAGGACAAGAAGTGAAAAAAGAAACTTTTAAAACACCATCTAATAATACTTCGATGGATTTACATAACTTACAATCTGGTACATATTTTGTAAAAGTATCGGTAGGAGGACAGACAAAATCTATAAAAATGATTAAAAAGTAGCTATAGTAAATAACCAAAAAAAGCCCATTTTAATAAAATTAAAATGGGCTTTTTTAATGTTAAAAGATAGCAATTTTTGGTTTACTGTATTATTTTTATTAAATTTAGCAATTATTAACCAATTTATTAACCTAAATTTTATTTTATGAAAAAAATTACA